>JAITMN010000012.1 GCA_031277355.1 Nevskiaceae bacterium
AAGATTGGGCAACGCGACGGTGAAGCCTGCGGTCACGCCTTCGGCGCTGACATCCACAAACGGTGGATCGCTGAAACCGTCGAGCGGAATCAGCGAACGCAGACCGTCGATGAACTTCAGAAAGCCGAGAAAACGGATGCCGCCGAAGACAATATCAATCTCGGTCTTGAGGCTGGACCCGGAGCGAAACGCCAGCCGATCAAAGTGAAAACCCATCAACGGCTGGCCGGGCAGAAGCTGGATGTCGAAATTCTTCAGTTCGGCGAGGATATCGACACCGCCGCCGCCTGCGCCGCTGCCGCGCACGTCGATGGACAGCAGCAGCGCATCCTCACTGCCGGGAATGAAGATGGCTTTGCTCTTGTCGCCGCCGCTATACGGCCAGTGGCGAATCTTCGGCCGCCAATCCAGATGCGCGCGGAACGACAGATTGCCCGGATCAAAACCATTGATGAACGCCACCACCTGTTCGATCAACGGCTCGACGGTATTGAGCACCGACAACAACGCGCCGGTGAGCCGCTCGACCTGCGCCCGCAGGGTTGGCCCTAGAACCGCAGCGTTGTCCGCCGCCGTGTTGCGCACCTCCTCAACCAGACCTCTGAGCGTATCGAACGCATCCGACAGCGCATCTTCAACCTCTTCGGCATCGCCGCCGGTGTCGAGCAGGCTGCTGACAGCGTCCTCCACCGCCTTGACCGCAGCCTTGACCTCATTGGCAAGATTGGCGGGGAATGCTTCGACCTCGCCCTTCACCTTCTCGACTACATCCTTGAACTGCGCCAGATCGCGCAGCAACGCCGAAACGCCATCCATCGCTTCGCTGACGAACTTCGGCGCAAAATCGAGCAGCTTGAAATCGGGGTTCAGCAGATCGAGCAGATCGACCATGCCAAACAGCTTCGGCAGCGCATCGCCCAGAAAGTCCTGCGGATTGAACTGCGCCTTTTGAACATTCGCCACATCGCCGGCAAGCCCGGCCACACGCGACAGCGCAGCCACATTGATGTTCGGCTTGATGAAGCCGCCGCTGCTTTGGCTGCTGTCGAACTTGATCCCGGATGCGCTCTCCAATTCCAAAAAGATATCGCCGGCATTGTTCGCGCCGCCGAAACCGCCATTCACATAGAACTGCGGATACTTCACCGCCGTCACCGGCGAAGAGGGCGTCAGATGCCGCATCGCCGGGATGATCACATCCGCGCCGATCATCTTCGGCACCGGCACGTCGCCGGAGAAGCTGCCGTCCATCTTCAGCTTCACCGTTTCATTCGACGTGTCGCCCGGATTCAGCGAAGACGCAAACGCAATCTGCTGGTTGCGGCCTGCGATTTGGTTCGCGTTGCCCGCTTTGTATGCGTCGACGGCGACGGCTTTATCCGCCAGCACTGTCGAAACGAACAGCAGCGGCGTATCGAGGTTCACCGGCTTGCCATCGCGATCGAGCGCGTGGAGCTTCCAGGCAAAGCGCTGGCCGCCGACGCGCGGCCAGAACAGGTCTTCGTTGTCCACGCCCGTGGGGTCCGTGGTCGGAAAATCAAGATCAGGCGTGACGAGCGGCGCAATGCGCACTTCAGACAACGGCATATCGCGCTGCGAGTAACGCTTGACCGGTTCGCTGACGATGATGAACTTGCGCTGATACAGCCGGGCCTGCGGATTGTCGGCGTCCTTGATCTTGCGCTCGGTGATTTTCACGAGGATGGCCTCGTGACCAAACGGGTAGATGTAGCCCGGTTTATCGACCCGCACGAACTGATCGCGTCCCATCGGCGCGATATGCTTCCAGCGCGTGAGGTCTTCGGGCAGGCCCAGACTCTCGCCCGTGCCTCTGGGCCACACGGCTTCGCCATCGAGCCAGCCGCCCAATGCGGACAGCATCAGCTTGTGAGTCGAGAAGGGCGCACCGCCTTTTTCCGGCGCGCTGGTGGTCAGACCCACGAGCGTGAGGCGGTTCCTGGCGCTCAGCGACATCAGAAAGGGCGACTCGTTGATGTCTTGCAGCTTGTGGGGATCGGGATTCAGTTCCATCTCCCGCGCCCATACCGCGCGCAAAATACGCTGCGCGTTTTCGCGTTCATCGATCGTGACCGAACCATCCTGCGCCACCGACCGCACGCCAAGACGCGAGTGCCACAGTTCCACGCGCGAAGGATCATCGGGCGCGGCCACCGGCGTGTTCGCATGCGCCCAACCGCCGAGCTTGCTGGGCGACATCGACAATCGAAACGGAATCTCGATGGCGGTTTCGTCGTCCTTCGGCGCGCGTGGCGCGTTGAGGGCGGCGGTGACGATCGGCTTCACGGCGGCAACGGCGTCGATCCTCGCGGCGATTTCCGACTTGGCCCGCGCCGCCGGCGTGCGCAGATCGATGGCTGCGGCGCTCACCAAACGAGTGCGGGTTTGCCGCAAAGTCGCGGCGTCGCGGATCAACTGGCTGGTGGTGCGCGGCGCCGATGACACCTTCGACGCCGCCGCATCGAGCACAAGCTGACCCGCCACGTCGAACAACTGCGCACCACCGAAAGTGGCCGTCAGCGGTTGCAATACCGGCGGATTCGGCGCCGCCGCCACCGCCGTTGCATACGGTTTTGCCAACGGCACGACGCGCATCTGAAGCCGCGCCATCGCGTCGAGAATTCCCTCCACCGAATAGCCAATCTCCGCGCCCGCCGGAATGATGAACACCACACGGCTGCGCCGCGCCGCACGCGCGCCAACGGGCGTCGGCGCGAACTCCAGGTCAACACCATTGGCCTCGCGCGTCGCCTGTTCACCCACATGCTGATAGGCCAGACGCACCACCAGCGAACCGGCTTTGCCGCCCGCGCGCAGCACCGGCTTGCCCTGCGAGGTTTCGCGCGTCACGCCAAGGGCAACGATGTCGAGCGCCAGCAAGTCTTCAGGCCGGACGATGGTGAAGCGGATGCCGGTGGACTTGTGCGGCAGCCCGTCGGGGACCAGCGTGACGCCCGGCGTCAATTCCGCCAGCGCTTCAGCGGAAGTCAGCACGTCGGCAGCCTTGTCCAGCCGCTTGAACGTGGCCGAAGTCAGGTCGTGCAGGACTTTGTCGTTAGCCATGCTTGAATCCCTCTCAGATGCATCAAGAAACAGCATCCCTATTCATGCATTACGCAAAACACCCCTGCCTCCCGACACGCGCCGACAAAAATTCTTCCCGTAACGCCGCCGCGCACTCCAAACGCGCTGGTAGACTCCAAGCCGCTTGAGCTTTCCACTGTCTCGGTGAGGCGCGGTTTGGCCGATATCCCCATTTCCGGCGGTTTTCTCGACGAACCTGTGCTGCGTGCGCACTGCGACGATTCGAGCCTCAACGAGCACGTCTGCGGTCCCTGGATCACCGGCCGTTTGATCGGCCCGTTCCGGCTCACGCACCGGCTCGGCACCGGTGGCATGGGCGAGGTCTGGCTCGCCGAGCGCGTGGAAGGGCAATTCACGCAGACCGTTGCGTTGAAGCTGATGCTGCCCGGCTCCAATACGTCGTACAGCCGCTTTCTGGCCGAGCGTCAGATTCTTGCGCGGCTGGAACATCCGGGCATCGCGCGCCTGTATGACGGCGGCGTGACCGACGAAGGCTGGCCGTGGATGGCGATGGAATACGTGCGCGGCCACGATCTGATCCGCTGGTGCCAAACGCACAACGCCAGCCTGCAACAGCGCCTCACACTGCTGCTGCAAGTGTGCGACGCGGTGGCCTATGCGCACGCGCATCTGGTCGTACACCGCGACATCAAACCAACGAATATCTTTGTTACCGACGAAGGCGGCGTGAAGCTGCTGGATTTCGGCATCGCCAAACTGTTGTCCGACGATGTGACGCCGGGCGAAGCCACACGCACGGTGCAACTGTCGCCGAACTACGCTGCGCCGGAGCAGTTGGAGGGCGGCGCGATCACCACGGCCACCGATGTCTTTGCGCTCGGCGTCACGCTGTACAAATTGTTGACGAACCGTTTGCCGTGGAGCGACGACGCCACCCCGCTGGGCGGCGCATTTCAGCGCCTGCTGAATGAGAATGCGCCGACCGCAAGCCACGTCATCGACGGCCCCGTGCCCGCCAAAGCGCTGCGCGGTGATCTGGACGCCATCATCGGCAAGGCGCTGCGCAAAGCCCCCGCCGCGCGCTACCCCGATGCGCGTGCGTTGGGCGATGACCTTCGGCGTTATCTGAACAACGAGCCGGTGCGGGCGCGCAGCGGCGCGCGTTCGTATGTGATCCGCCGCTTTGTGCGTCGTCACTGGCTGCCCTTGTCTGCCGCCGCGATGACTTTTCTCGCGCTGACGGCTGGACTATCCACCGCGCTATCGCAACAGCAGCGCGCCGAGCGCGAGGCGCTGCGCGCGCAACGTGAAACCGAACGCGCGCTGCGAATTCAGGATTTTCTGATCGGCATCTTCGACACTGCCAATCCGCGTCTGACGCAAACCGGCAAAGCGGCCACCGAATTGACGGCGCAAGACCTGCTCGACGCCAGCGCCGAACGCATCGAGAGTCAGTTCAGCGCCGATCCGGAGGCGCAGATCGCGCTGCTCAAGGCGATGCGCGACATCCATGCCCAGTACCGGCAGCACGAGCGTGCCGAACAATTGCAGAAACGCTATGTGCAATTGCTCTTGCAGCATCACAAAGATGAACCGGCGCGGTGGATCGGCGCGCAATTGGAGGGTATCGATCAGCTGATCGATCGTCTGGACTACACGCAAGCGCTGCATCAACTGGATGCGCTCGATGCGTCGATCCGCGATGCGGGCCTTGATCAGAGCATCGTCCGCGCGGACTGGTGGAACGAGCGCGGCCACGCGCTGTATGGCAGCAGCGCAAAGCTGCCGGAACGAATTGCCGCCTATCGCCAAGCCCAAGCGCTATACGCCCGCATCGCGCCCAAAGATTGGCGGAATTTTTCCACCGTGGGAAATATCGCCGGCGCGTACTACCAAGCCGGGGATTACGACAATGCACAGCGCCACTTCGAAGAAGCGCTGTCAATTGCGCTGAACCTCGACGTGCCCGAAACCGAGCTGGGCATGTTCTACAACAATCTGGGCAGGGTGGCGGGCAACCGTGGCGCATTTGCCGACGCCGATGCCGCCTATACACGCGCCGAGCAGATTGCCCGCCGCACCTACGGGGAAACGCAGCCGTACTACTGGGAGATTGCGGCCAATCACGCCGCGACGGTACACAGCAGCGGCGACCGGCAACGCGCGCTGGCGCTGTTCGAAGCGCTGCTGACCCTCATCCCGGCCGACTCCTCGCAATACGAGGCGATTCAGGCGCGTGAAGCCTATGCCGGCGCGCTGCTTGCCGAAGGCCGCGCGATGCAGGCGCTTGAGATACTGCAAGCCATCGAGCGCCAGTTCCAGAGCATCAGCCGATACGACGCCGACCTGCCGCGCATACGTCAACGGTTGGGCGAGGCTTACGCCTACATTGGCCGCACCGATGAGGCCCGCCGCCTGCTGCAAGCCGTGCTGGAGCAGCGCGTCGCGCGCAATCAGCCCGACAACCCTTCGCTGATGACGATCCGCCAACGCTGGGGCCGCTTCCTGCTGGCGCGCGGCGATATCGCCGGCGCACAGACGCAATTGCGCGAAGTGCTGGATCGGGATCACGGCCGCAATCTCGTCGCCACCGCGCTGGCGCTGGCGGATATGGCGCGCGTGGAGTTGGCGCGTGGCGATGCGCAGGCGGCGCTGAGCGCCAGCACACAGGCGATGCAGCGGTGGAACAACGCCATCACGGGAGCGCGCGACGTGCGCCAGGGCCCAAGCATCTGGCTGGCGCACAGCGCCGCGCTGAACGCCACCGGCAACAAGGCCGAAGCGCTGAAGTATGCGCAACAGGCGCTGGAAGCCAGCCAAAGGTATGACGATGCTTCAGCCGCGTCGATCAAACAGGCGCAAGAGGCAGTGGAGGCAGCGCGCTGAAGGGCAACGCCGTTGTCTTGAACCTCTACCCGCCCTTCAATCCGCGCCCAGCGCCGCGTAGATGATCGTCTTGGCGCGATTCCAATCCCGCTGCACCGTGCGCTCGGTGATGTTCAGCGCATCGGCGGTTTGCCGCTGCGAGTATCCGGCGAAGTAGCGGCACTCCACCACGCGCGCCAGACGCGGTTCCTGCGCTTCCAGATTCACCAGCGCCTGATCCAGCGCGATGAGACATTCATCGCTTTGCGCCAGCAGGTCGTGCGCTTCATCCAGCGATATCTGCGCCACATCGCCGCCGCGCTTCTGCGCCCACTGTTCACGCGCATAACCCACCAGCACCTGACGCATCGCCATCGCCGCCAGATTCAGAAAATGCGCCCGGCTCTGCCATCGGCCCTGCTGGAAAAGCTTCAGATACGCCTCATTCACCAGCGCCGTGGTTTGCAGCGTATCCGAACCATTCAGACGGCGGCGCTCGCGATGCGCGAGCCGCCGCAACTGCGTCTGCATCACCTGCACCAGCAGATGAATGTCGTCGCCTTCCAAGGCCAAACCCGCGCCGGCTACTGCCCCAGAATCACGCTATCGAACAGGCGATTGGCCTTCTCCTGAAACGCCGCGTCTTTATTGGCCTCGGCATAGCTCTGATGGAATTTGATCTCCACGCCGGCAAGCTCATTGATATTCGGCAAGCCACAGTACAGCGCATACTGTTCACTGATGCCGCCGGCTGCATTGCCGGCGGGAGCCGGCGTTGCGGGGGCTGGCGTTGCGGGAGCCGACTTTCCGGAAGCCGGCCTTGCCGGAGCCGGTTTTCTCTTGAGCACCAGATGCGCGCGAGCGCATTGTTCCGGGCGCTTGGGGTCCGCCGTAACAGACACTTCCACAAGGGTGAACGTGGGGCTGCGCGTGTAACTGAGCTTGACCTTGCGCTCCATGTTCGTGAGGAATTTGCGCATGGGCTGGATGGGAATATCCAGCTTCATCACCCCAGCCTCGATTTGGCTGTTCTCCGATGCCGCCAGATCACCCTTGGTGATCATCACGGCAGCCCCCTTGCGCTCCAGCGTCCAGCCATCCTCATTCGGCGCATAGAAAGCCCCGCCCCAGACAACGCCGCCATCCTTGATACCAAAGGAAATCGCCTCACCAGCACGTTCCTGCGCGCCTGCGCTGGCGGCGACAAGGCAGGCAGATGCGATGATGGCAGCGATGCCGGTTCTCTCAGGACTATTCATGACTGAATTCCTTGTATTTTTAGTAGAGACGATTTGAACCCCAGACGATTATAAATGACAACCCCCGACACACTGACACTTCACCCCATCGGCGTGATGCACACCGCTCACGCCGGCAAGGTGGACGCCCCGCGCCAGCCCGCCGCCGCGCCCGATGCGCGCGGCATCATCGAACTGCGCGCGGACCTGAACCTCCAGCACGCCATCGAAGACCTGGCCGGCTGGGAGCGCATCTGGGTGATCTTCTGGTTCAACCGCAACGCCGGCTGGCGTCCGAAGGTGTTGCCACCGCGCAGCACCACCGGCCGCAAGGGCGTGCTGGCCACGCGCTCACCGCATCGCCCGAATCCCCTGGGGTTGTCGGTGCTGCGGCTGGAACGCATCGAGGGCCTTGCGCTGCACGTGCGCGACGTGGACCTGCTCGACGGCACGCCGATACTCGACATCAAGCCCTATGTGCCCTACACCGACGCCTTCCCCGAATCGGCCAGCGGCTGGCTCGAACCGGCCGCCGCCGATCCGCGCGCGGCCTGGCAGGTGCAGTTCACCGCCGAAGCCGAAGCCCAACTGGCGTGGATCGCGCAGCACAGCGCCCTGCCCCTGCGCGAACGCATCCTCGCCACGCTGTCGCTGGGCCCGCAGCCGCATCCCTACCGGCGCATCCGCCACGGCCGCAACGGCGCACAACTGGCCGTGCGCGACTGGCGCGTGGATTTTGACATCGCAAGCCCGCAACACATCCGCGTGCTGCGCATCCGCAGCGGGTATGATCCGCAGCAATTGGCCCGCACACCGCGCGGGCCGGATGATCCCATCGACTTGCATCAGCGCTATATCGCGCGATGCAGCGCCGGGTAAGGAACCGTTTGACGCCCGGCGTGTCCAAACTTCGATGCGATGGACGAATTCGGTATGCGAACTGGCGCGGTAGAGACTTTGACAAAAGGCACAGCAATCTTGATGACAATACAACATCCTGCGAAGGCAAACCAACCATGAACGACACCCTCAGTCCCCCCCGGCAGCGCAAGCGCCCCCGCACTGCGTTCATGCTCGGCGCGATCGTTCTGGTGGCCGCCGCAGCCTATGGCGTGCACAAGTACCGCTCGAAGAACACGGACGAGGGCGAATACCTGTTCGCCACCGTGACGCGCGGCAACATCGAGGACCTCGTCACCTCCACCGGCACGCTGCAACCGCGCGACTTCGTGGACGTGGGCGCCCAGGTGTCGGGCCAGATCAATCTCATCAATGTGGAAGTGGGCGATGAGGTGAAGACGGGCCAGTTGCTGGTCACCATCGACGCCACGCAGTCCCAGGCGCGCGTGGAAGCCAACCGCGCCAGCCTGCGCTCCTCCGAGACCAACCTCGAAACGCAGAAGAACAACCTCGTCAAGGCCGAGCGCGACTACCAGCGCCAGGTGAACCTGTTCGCCGAAGACGCCACCACCCGCGAGACGCTGCTGAATGCCGAGACCTCGCTGATCTCCGCACGCAACCAGATCAAGCAGTCTGAGGCGACCATCGAGCAGCAGAAGGCCAACATGCGCATCGAGGAGAAGAATCTCCAGTACACGCAGATCGTCGCGCCCATCGACGGCACGATCATGAGCATTGCGGTGAAGCTGGGCCAGTCGGTGAACGCCTCGCAGGTCGTGCCGAACGTGCTGCGTATCGCCAACCTCGCAACGATGGAAGTGCTGTCCGACGTATCCGAGGCCGACGTGTCGCGCCTGTACAAGAACATGCCCGTGTACTTCACGACGCTGGGCTCGGCGCAGAACCGCCGCTGGAACGGCATGCTCAAGCGCATCGAGCCCACCCCGAAGGTCCAGAACAGCGTGGTGCTTTATCCCGCGCTGTTCGACGTGGAGAACGAAGGCGGCGCGCTGATGCCGCAGATGACGGCGCAGGTGTTCTTCGTGGTGAACGAAGCCCGCAACGTGCTCACCGTGCCGATGTCCGCGCTGCAGCAGGGTCAGCAGATCGCGCGCGAGATGGCCATGCAGGAACGCGAGGCACGAGCCGCCCAAGCCGCCGAGGCGGCCCAGAGCGATGCGTCGAATGCCGGGCAGACCGCAGACGCAGCGGCGGACGGCAGCGCCGGCTCCGCTGCCCCGCTGGCCGCCGAGGCCAGCCAGGGCGATGCGGGCGGCCCACCAGCAGGTGGCCCGCCAGCAGATGGCCCGCCCCGTGGCCCCGGCGGTCGCGGTGGTCCGGGCGGCTTCGACCCCCAGAACATGACGCCCGAGCAGGTGGAACAGATGCGTGCCCGTTTCGCGGCGCGTGGCGGCGCTGGCGGTCCCGGCGGTCCCGGTGGCTTTGGCGGCGGCCGGGGCGCGAATGGCGGCGGCAACACTCCCCAGCCGGGTCAGGTTCAGCGCCGCGCCGGCACCGTGATGGTCAAGAAGGCCGATGGCACGCTTGAGCCGCGCCGCGTGGTGATTGGCGTCAACGACCGCGTGATCGGCGAGGTGATCGAAGGTCTGGAGGAAGGCGATGAAGTGGTCATCGGCAAGCGCGAAGCGCCCGTCGCCGCCAGCCAGCCGGCCCCCGCCCAGAACAACCAGAACTTCAACTTTCGCGGCGGCGGCGGCAGGCCGTTCTGATGAATTCCCACGACACGCTTGACCCCTCGGTTCCCATCATCGAACTCAGAGGGGTCACCAAGACCTACTACAACGGCGATCTGTCCACGACGGTGCTGCATGGCATCGACCTGAAAATCTACCCCGGTGAGTTCGTCGCCATCATCGGCGCATCCGGGTCCGGCAAGTCGACGATGATGAACATCCTCGGCGCGCTGGACCGGCCCACCACCGGTCAGTACCTGTTCAGGGGCCGCGACGTTTCGGACTTCGACCGCGACGAACTATCAGACCTGCGGCGCGAGTCGTTCGGGTTCGTGTTCCAGAGCTACAACCTGATCTCCGCGTGCACGGCGGCCGAAAACGTCGAGATTCCCGCGATGTATGCCGGCGTGGAACTGCATGCCCGGCACGAGCGCTCGCGCGAACTGCTGACGCGGCTGGGCCTTGAGGAGCGGGTCTACTTCCGCCCCAAGCAACTGTCGGGCGGCCAGCAGCAGCGCGTGTCCATCTCGCGCGCACTGATGAACGGCGGGGAGATCATCCTGGCCGACGAGCCCACGGGCGCGCTCGACAGCAAGAGCGGCGTCGAGGTGATGAAACTGCTCGACGAGCTGTCGGAGCAGGGTCACACCGTCATCCTGATCACGCATGCGCAGGAAGTGGCCGACCACGCCCGCCGCGTGATCGAAATCCGCGACGGCAACATCGTGTCCGATCCGGGCCCGAAGCCGCCGAAGGACGCCCCCCCCGTGCACAGTTGGACGGCCCGGCGCGGCACGATGAGCGGCTTCGCCGAAGCGTTCGAATCCGCCAAGGGCGCGGTGCTTGCGCTGCGCACCAATATCCTGCGCTCCATCCTGACGCTGCTGGGCATCGTCATCGGCGTGGGCTCGGTGATCACGATGCTGGCCATCGGTGACGGCGCCAAGAAGCAGGTGGTAGACGCCATCGGCTCGCTGGGCGCGAATCTGCTCAACATCAATGCCGGCGGCGGAGGCAACCAGCGCGGCGGCGACCGTGGCACGGGCAGCCTCACACTGGGAGATGTCACGGCCCTCGACACCGAGTTGAACAACGTCATTGCCGCCGTGCCCTACCAGGAAAGCACCGCGACCTTCCGCTACCAGGACCGCGACATCCGCGGCCAGGTGATCGGCACCTCCGCGAAGTTTCCGGTGCTGCGCGCGTGGCCCATCGCCGAGGGCACCTTCTTCGAAGATACCGATGACAATTCCTACGCTGCCGTGGCGGTGCTGGGCCGCACCATCGCCGACACGCTGTTTCCAGACGGCGAAAATCCGCTGGGCCAGTACATCCTGATGAACAACCTGAGCTTCCAGGTGATCGGCGTGATGACGCGCAAGGGCGCCTCACCCAATGGCCAGGATCAGGACGAAGTAATCATCATTCCATACAAAACCAACCAGTTGCGCGTCACGGGCCAACGCTTCGTGGGCCGCATCCAGGTGGCGGTCGACGACATCAAGCAGATCATGCAGACCCAGGCCGACATCGAAGCCCTGATGGCCGAGCGCCACGGGCAGGTCGACTTCCGCATCTTCAACATGGGCGCCATGCTCGACCAGCGCGTCGAGCAGGAGAAGACCATGACGGTGCTGCTGGGCTCGATCGCCGCGATCTCGCTGCTGGTCGGCGGCATCGGCGTGATGAACATCATGCTGGTGAGCGTCACCGAGCGCACGCGCGAAATCGGCATCCGCATGGCCACCGGCGCGCGCACGCGCAACATCATGACGCAGTTCCTGATCGAGGCGCTGGTGGTCTCGACCATTGGCGGCGCCATAGGCGTGGCGCTGGGTCTCGGGGCCGCCTGGGTGGTGGATCACTTCTTCGCGCGACCCATCGCCTACACGCTGTTCCCCGTGCTGCTGGCCTTCGGCTCGGCCTTTGCCATCGGCCTGATTTTCGGTTTCCTGCCCGCACGCAAGGCGGCCTATCTGGACCCCGTCGTAGCGCTGCAATCGGAGTGATGTCGTGAGCGTCAACAAGAACCAATCCGCGCGGCTGATCCGCGCGGTTCGCAGCGCCGTGACCGTGGGTGCGATGCTCGCCGCGCTCGGCGGCTGTTATTCCTACCGGCCAGATCGGGTCGCCAATCCGGTGACGATGCCGCCGGCCTGGGACTTCCAGGACAACGCGGCCACCGCCGTCCCGGTGCAGCCGGAGTGGTGGACGGCCTTCGGTTCCCCCGTGCTGAACGACCTGATCGCGCAGGCGCTGCGGGACAACCCAGGCATCATCGCCACCGAGGAGCGTCTGAAACAGGCCGAGCGCGCGTTCAGCCAGGGCCGCGATGCGCTGTTCCCCGAGATTCGCCTCAGCGGCAGCACGTCGGTGGGCTCCAGCGGTGGCACGGGTCTGGCCCAGGCCACCGACGAGCGCACCGCCAACCTCAGCCTGAGCGCCGGCTACGACGTAGACCTGTGGGGCGGCGCCGCCGCACGCTTCCGCGCGCAGGTCGCCCAGTTCGTCGGCACGCAGTACGACGCCGATCTGGCTCACACCGAGCTGGCGGCGCAGGTGGCGCGGGCGTATTTCTCGCTGCTGTCGATCCGCTCGCGCGTGAACATCGCGCGCGAGAATCTGGCCATCGCCGAAGAAGTGCTGCGCATCCAGCGCGTCCGGTACGAGAACGACGTGCTGCGTCAGTTCGACCTCACGCAGCAGACCACGCAGGTGCTCACGCAGCGCACCCAATTGATCCCGCTGGAAAACAGCATGCGCCAGGCCGAGACGGCGCTGGGTTTGCTGCTCGGGCGCACGCCGCAGGAGTTTCGCATCGAGGGTGAGCCCATCGACCAACTGCAGGTTCCCGAGATCGCCCCGTGGGTGCCATCGGAACTGCTGCTGCGACGCCCCGACATGGCCGCTGCAGAAACCGACATGTGGGCGGCCAACGCCAATCTCAGCGCAGCCCGCGCGGCGCTGATTCCGGTAACCGTGCAGCTATCGGCCACCGGCAACCAGATCGGCGACAACACCGCGCTGTTCTCACTGACCGACGCCCGCACGTTTTCGCTGCAGGGCGTGCTGTCGATAGCCGAAGGCATCTTCAGTTTCCGGCAGAAGCGCAATGCCGTGCTGAACGCCGAGTCCAACGAGTACATCACGCTGATCAACTACGCGCAGACGATCCGCACCGCGCTCAAGGAGGTTGACGACACGCTGGCCACCGCCAATGCCAACCTGCGCACCGAGGAAGCGCTGCGGGAGACGCTGGCCAACACGCGGCGCGCGCTGGAACTGGCCCAGGTGGAACTGCGCGAAGGGTCGGGCAGTCAGCAGGATTTACTTGATGCGCAGCGTTCGCTGTTCACTGCCGAAGACAGTCTGGCTCAGTCCCGGCTCACACGGCTCAACACGGCCGTGCAACTGTATCAAGCGCTGGGCGGCGGCTGGACCCACCCGGACCCCTGAGGAGTCAATGGCGGGTAATGGAGTCATCGCTCAGCGATGACTCCACCCCCAATCGCCCGTTACTTCTTCTCTTCGCCGAAGCTGAAGATGTCCTCTTCCTGCGGACGCTCCATCCCCTGCTCGAAATACTTCTCCCAGGTCTGCGCCCACGGGCGGCCGTACATATCGGGAATCTCGTATTCGATGACTTGCCCCGGCGTCACCGGCGTGGACTTGCCCTTCACCGGATAGATCGTCGGAATGCAGCGGATGTAGATCAGCGGATCGCCGTCCTCGAAACCGCTCAGACGCTGGTAATTGCGCACGATGCGCACCGGCTCGGCCAGCGCTTCGGGGTCATACAGAATGGCCTCGTGGTTCAGCGCGGTGACCTGGCCCTGTGCATCGCGAACCGGCGTGTAGATTTCAATGGACTGCATCTTGTTCGAGAACTCGAACTGACCATGCGCGGTCCAGCCCTGGATGTTGGAAGTCCAGGTGATCAGCGCGTCTTTGTCCCAGAAGCCGATGGTCTCGCCGAACCAGCGCGGCACGTCCTGACCCAGACGCGGCACCGCACCTTCCATCTTGAAGCTGCGGCCCACGTGGATGTTCGTGACGAAGTTGTCCGCAACGCCGGCCATCAACTGCACCAGCGAGGGCGTGACGATCACCGAAATCGGGAACTGGATCGCCGCCGAGTACCAGCGGCGGATGAAGCCCTCCGGCCAGCAATACTGCGAAGGCCACTGCGGAGCATCGGTGTTGGCCTCGTGATACGCCTGCTGCACCATGCGCTTCTGGTACTCCGGCGTCAGCACCGAAAGCACCGTGGAGAACTGCACCGCATCCATTCGCGTGTACCAGTTTTCCAGCGCGTTGCCCGGCGCATAACGGCCGTTCAATTCGCCCGGCACCGTGGCGTAGGTGTGCTTGGTAGGGCCGCCGCGCTGGGTCGTTTCGGCCAGCAGTGCTTCGTAATGTTCCTGCGCCGTCTTGAAGCCATAGGGGCTCACGATGGCGCTGCGCGGCAGGTCGCGGTCACACATGCCCCAAGCGGCCGAGCCGGGCGGGTTGTCGCCGATCGTCCCGACGGCGGTGGCGCCGCGCTGATCTTCCAGCGACTGTGGGCTGTTGCAGCGAAAATAGCGTTTGTCGGACCAGTATTGCTGGTCCTTGTAAAAGTCTTTCGACGTGAAGATATCCACCGGCAGCGGCTGGATGCCCGGCGGCGTTGCGCCATTCCAGGCCGAACCGATGGTGGCGTTGCCAAACATCCCGCCGCCGCGACGCCCCTCCGGCGGCGTTGCGCCCGGGCGGATGCCGCGCGGACCGACGAAGGGATAGTTCGCCATGTCCTGCTGGGCCTGCGCCTGCGCTTCGGGGCTGATCGTCTGCCCCGGTTGCGCGCGTTGCGTGCGCGGGGCGCGCAATGCGCCTTCCACGGGCCGGCCACGACCCACACTATTGAAGCCAGGATCGGCCACGACCTGCGCCAACCCCACCGGGGCCGACAGGACCAGAGCCGCCATCATCAGCGCCATCGCGCCAGTATTCCGGTTCCCCATTTTGGTTCTCTTTAAGGTTGTGTACAGCGGAAAAGCTGGCGAATCGTAGCACCGGATTGGCCCGCGCAGGCAGTCAATGCTGCAACCTGCGGGGCGATCCGTCATCCGGGGCGGGATTCTTCCGGCCAGTACAGCCGCATCGGGTTATCGACCAGCAGCTTGTGTTGCAGCGCCGGCGTTGTCGCGATGTGCGGGATGAAGTCCACCAGCAGGCCGTCGTCGGGCATGTGGTCCTTGAGGTTGGGGTGCGGCCAGTCGGTGCCCCACAGCACGCGGTCGGGAAATTCCTCCACCACGCGGCGCGCGAAGGGCACGACATCGGGATAGGCGTTGCGCTGTCCGTTCAGGGCGGGCGGTCCGCTCTTCGACAACCGCTCCGGGCACGTGACCTTGCTCCACACGTTCGTGTGCTCGCGCATGAACTTCAGGAACAGCGAAAACTCCGGGCCGTCGAGGGGTTGATCCACATTCGGGCGGCCCATGTGATCCACGACGACGGTGGTGGGCAGCGCGGTGAAGAAATCCCACAACTCGGGCAGGTCCACCGCTTCGAAGTAGATCACCACATGCCAGCCCAGCTGCGCGATGCGACCGGCGATTTCCATCAGCTCATCTTTTGGCGTGAAATCCACCAAGCGCTTCACGAAGTTGAAGCGCACGCCGCGCACGCCTGCCGCGTGCAGCGATTGCAGTTCGGCATCGGTGATGGAGCGGCGCACGGTGGCGACACCACGCGCCTTGCCCTGACTTGCCAGGCAGGCATCGACCATCGCGCGATTGTCCGCACCATGACAGGTGGCCTGCACGATCACATTGCGCGAAAAACCCAGGTGATCGCGCAGCGCGAACAACTGCGCCTTGCTCGCATCGCAGGGCGTGTACTTGCGCTCCGGCGCATAGGGAAACTGCGCACCGGGACCAAACACATGACAGTGCGCATCCACTGCGCCGGGCGGCAATCTGAAACGGGGCTGGCTGGGGTTGGCGTACCAGTCGAGCCAGCCGGGAGTCTTGTCAAAAGATGTCGTGTTCATCGGCGCATTGTACTGACTTGGTGAACTGCTTAAAAAAATCGCGTCTCACCTCTTGCATTGCGAAGCCATTGGCCCTATTTTTCGCGCCGCGTTGCGGGGTGTGGTGCCGCCCGTGACGCCCAGAAATCTGGTTGTCAGGACCCTTGGAGGTGTGGCGACAAAGAGATGAAAAATCGCGAAGCGTCGGCTGATTCAGACCCTGGGCCCCGTTTGTCGGGCGTGAATCACTATCTGGAAAAGAATTTTCCCGATTTCTTTGCTGAAGCCCGCTTTCAGGTGGGCGACGACGACTATTTTCTCTACAGCCGGTTCGGCCAGTATCTGGCTCGCTCCATTGAGGCCAACCGCGCTCCCCGCAACAAGATCAACCGTGGCTTCACCGTGCTGAACAAGCTGGCGCGGCTGTCGGCCAAGCATCCGGTTGTGCGCGGCATGATGCTGATGGGACCGCTGGAGCATCTGAACGATGCGCCCAAGGCGCGCTGTCTGGCGTTCAAGCGGCTCTCGCCGGTGGCGCAGGGGATGATGGAAAGCCTCTGCGAATGAGGTTTTAATGGGGGCATGAGTGATGCCCCCAAGCGCTCGGCCAGCGAGCGCAACAACGCCGCGTCGCCCACGGTGATCCCCGAGGGCGCGCAGGTGCATGGCGATGTGCGCGCGCCGGGTGCGGTGATGCTGTCGGGCACGGTGCGTGGCGACGGCGACGTGGGCGGCAGGCTCTCCATCGCCAAGGGCGCTTCGTGGGAAGGCATGGTCAAAGCGCGCGAGGCGGTGATCGCGGGTAGCGTGATCGGCGGGCTTGTGGTTGAAGGCAAGCTGGAAGCTGGTCCGCAGGCGGTGATTCGCGGTCATGTCAGCGCGAAGGTGCTGGCGATTGCCGACGGCGCGGTGGTCGAGGGCGACATCACCATCACCAGCGATGCTTCCATCGTGCCGCTGGAGGCAGAGCCGGAGCAAACCCCGGCGGCCTGAGGGGGCCAAAAGGGACGCGACATGCTCAAGCTGCGCCGACTTCCGACAGACCCAGAACCTCTTCTCAAGAAACTGGATGCGCTTGAGAAATTGGTGGGCGCAGGACAGATGGAACCGTACCTTGCGGTGGTTGTAGCAGAATGGTTCCGCATCACATGGGAGCGGACCGGTCATTTTTCCCCACCCCCCGGTGATGAATATGCAAAACAAATTCGAGAGATGTATCTCGATAAAGAACTGGTCGCAATCATGCGCGCACAAGCCGATGGCCCTTGGGCCATCGGCATCGAGCAGGCGCGTGGCGAGGCGGCGACCGCCTATGTTGTGGACGGTCTTGCCGCACTCTATTCAGAATCTTCCCCCGTACCCGAGCCCGCCACCGATGCAGAGGATTCAGTCATGACAGAACCGCTGTTTCCCGAACACAAATGGGATGTCGCCATCTCCTATGCCGGCGAGGACGAAGCCATCGTGGAACCGATCGCCAGACGCCTCAAATTGGCGGGCTTGCGTGTGTTCTACGCCAGATGGGACGAGCTTCAAAGCTATCTGTGGGGAAAAGATCTGGTGGTCGAATTGCCGCGCATCTATGGGGAGGAAGCGGCCTATTGCATCGTCTTCGTCTCCGAAGCCTATGCGCGTAGCATGTGGACACGCATGGAGCTTCGCAATTCGCTGGCCCGCGCCCTTGAGAACGATGAATACGTCAAGCCAATCAGGCTTGACGATACCAAGCTGCCTGGGCTGTCGCCCACCGTGTCGTATCTGGATGCTCGCCCCGGCCACCTGTATTCCGATCCTTCGCGATTAATACCGTTGATGCTGGATGCCATCCGCTATCGCGGTCAATTCGTGCCGAAGCCGGCTGTTCCCAAAGCGAACTCCCCAGACCTCTCGATCGAGGAGTATTTCGGGGTGGTGCTGCCAGCCATGCTGCGATGGGAGGGCGAAGCCGCGACAAACGTGGGCGGTACTGTCTTGTTCGATGTGACCGGAGCCGACGCGGGCGTGTGGCTCATACGGCTGTGTCCGCCCGAGGCAACCGTCAAACGGATCACAGCAAACGACGACATCAACGCGCTTCAGCTGCCCCGTCATTTGGAAATCACGATCACCCCCACCGAGATGGCAAACATGCTGGCAGGCAAGTTCGATGCGCGCAAAGCGCTGATCGAAGGGAACGTCGAGATCAAAGGTGACTTGGCGCTGCTCAAGGAGGTCGGGACTATCTTTCAGAGGCGAATGCCCTCGCCTGCCTGAAACGTGGCGCGCCGTTCTCTCTAGCTCACCGCTGCGTCGCCCAGTCCCATCTTTTCCAGTATCCAGCCGTTCACCCACGAGCGCTTCCACGGGCTTTCGATGAAGCCCATGTGCCCGCCTTGCGGCGTCGTGACGATGCTCAGGTTATCGCTGCGCGCAAGCCGCACAAGATCAGCCACCGGGATGATCGGATCATCTTCGGCCGTGAGTATCGTTGCCGGAGCGGTGAGCGTTGCCAGCCGCTCGCCGACGATGGCGTAGCCGCGCAGATACGCTTCCATCGACGGAAAATCCGTGTGCCGCGCCACGAGCGCTGCGGTCATGCGCCGCAGATCACGCCAGTGCAGCATGTGGCTGAAATCGTGCCTGCCGCGCCACGCGGCCTGCTTGCGCCGCAGTGAGCTGATCCACTTGCGCACGAAATACTTTTGATACACCGGCATGCCGTGTTCCATCGCGGTGAGCGTGTGATCGGGGTCGAGCACCGGCGACACGGCAATCACGCCGGCAAGCCCCGCCACGCGCGCATCGCCGCTGGCGGCCACGCGCAGCATGAAATTGCCGCCCAGCGAGAAGCCGATCAGCCAGCGCCGATGCTGCGGCCGGCGCTGCGATACGGCGGCCACCGCGTCGATCACTTCGGGCAGGCGGCAGGAGTGGAAGATGTCTTCGTTCAGATGATGCGTATCGCCGTGATCGCGCAGGTTCAGGCGAATCACCTCGACGCCGCGCTCGAACAGCAACTGCGCCAGCGTCAGCACATAGCGCGCATCGGCGCTGCCTTCCCAGCCGTGCAGCAACACCGCCAACTGGCCGTTGGGCTGCGGCGGACAGGCATGAAACGCCTGCAAACGCACGCCATCACGGCAGTCGATGATCCACTCGCGGCTGGCCTTGCGCACCGGGCGGCTGAACGCCAGCAAGCCCCAGCGCGGCAGCAGGCTGGGCAGGATGGACTGGACGTGGCGATTGCGCCAAGGCCAGCGCGGGCGGAACGTCATCTACGGATTGGCGCGCCAGGTGATATCGACGCGGTTGTTCTGTTGCGCGGCGGCGTTCCACTCTGCCGCCGTGAGCCGGCTGACCAACTCACCCTCGATGGACGGATACGGCATGTCGGGTATCGACGCAGGCACGTCCCGCACCGAGATCAGGATTCTTCCCGCATGGGTCTTGCGCAGTTCCGCCAGCGTATTGGCGAAGGCCAGCGATTCGGTGGAGCCGCTGCCCACGGCGGGGTCATCGGCGCTGGCGATCAGGCTGCATTCGAGGAAGGTGGCTCCGTCGGCCGCCAGACCATATCCGGCGTCTTGGCTGCCTGTGAGGCAGAAGCGGCCCGCATGGCTGACCACGTCGATCTGGCCGGTGAAATTGGCCGCCGAAAGCTGGTTCACCAGTTCGCGCAAACGCTCGGCGCGCGCGCTGCTCAGCAGCGTCTGACCGAAGGGCACGAACTCGGTCTGACCGCCGGGGGAGGCAAGCCCTCCCGGTCCGGCAACGCCGCCCGCAGCCGTGGCTTGCGAGGCTGCGCCGATGGCCTGCGAACCGGCGGGATTGGCCTGCGATGCCGATATCACGGTGCGCAGTTGCTGCGTGAGATCAGCCACCTGCTGACGCTGCTGCCACCACAGCAGCGCGAAGGCCAGCCCCACGGCCAAACCCAGCACGCCCAACACCCACGGCGCAGCGCTGGCGCGCGGCGGTTCTTCGAACACGGGCGGCGGCGGCGGTGGAGGCGGCGGCGGAATCGCATCGCTGACGATGGAGCGAATCTGCACCTGCTGCTGTTCCAGACCGCGCTCGAAATCCGCGCGCAAATCCTTCAGCAGTTCCTCGACGATGGACAGCGGCAGCGTGGAGGTCGAGGAAGCAAGCGACAGGTCCGGCGTTGCGCCGGTGGTCGCAGAGGCTGACGCCGGCGCGGCAGCGCCCGTCGTCTCGGCGCGCGGTTCGCCGCCCAGCGGCGCTGCGGAGGTATCCGGTCCCGCAGCGGCGCGACGCTCGCCCGTGCCCGTGAGCCGCAACTGTTCCAGCACCTTGCTGACGTCGGTGCGCGCCACCGCCTTGGGCAGCACGCCCATCGCGCCCAGCGCACGCGCCTGACTCATGTACAACTCGCCTTCCTGCGAGGTGAACATCAGGATCGGAATCGTCGCGGTGCGCGGATTGGCCTTGATGATGCGAACGGCCTGAAAGCCGTCCATGCCCGGCATCTGGTGATCCATGAAGATCACGTCGGGACGGTTGCGTGTGAGGTAGTCGATAGCCTGCTCGGCCGTCTCGGCCGTATCGACTTCCAGATGCTGCTCACCCAACAGACGAGACAGGAAAGTTCGGGCGGCTCGAGAATCGTCGACCACCAGCGCGCGCTTGCCGGACATGCACCCCTCTTTGGCAGGCCCTCTACGGCCTGCTCTTGTTTCAAAGGGCAGTGTAACGCAAGCCCCGCGTCGAGGCAGTGGGCTTGAGCGCCCGATAGCGGCAGAATAGGCACAGCATGGACCCGCACCCGCACGATCACGCCGGAGAGCCTGTCGCCGCCATCGGCCCCGCCGGCTGCCCGCAATCCTGGCTGGGCGCCCACCACGCGCGGCACGAGCGCCGCACGCTGTGGGTGGTGGTGCTGACGGCCGCAATGATGGTTGGCGAAATCATCGGCGGCACGATCTTTGGTTCGATGGCGCTGGTGGCCGATGGCTGGCACATGGCCACACACACGGCGGCGCTGGGCATCGCGACGCTGGCCTATCGCTACGCGCGCCAGCACGCGGCTGATCCGAGTTTTGCCTTCGGCACCGGCAAGGTCGGTGAATTGGCCGGGTTCGCGAGCGCCATATCGCTGGGGTTGGTTTCGGTGCTGATCGCGTGGGAGTCGATTCACCGGCTGCTGAATCCCCGGCCGATTGATTTCTTGCAGGCCGGCGCGATTGCGGTGCTGGGGCTGCTGGTCAATCTCGTCAGCGCGGTGTTGCTGCGGCATGACCATCATCACGATCATGGGCATGAGCATGAGCATGAGCATGGGCATGGGCATGGGCATGAGCATGAACACGATGATGATGATGACGATCATCACCATGAACATGATGAACATGATGACCACCATCACGACACCAACCTGCGCGCCGCCTATCTTCATGTGATCGCCGACGCCTTCACCTCCGTGCTCGCCATCGCCGGTCTGCTCGCCGGCGCATACCTGGGCTGGACGTGGATGGATGCGAGCATCGGCATCATCGGCGCCATCGTGATCGGGCACTGGTCGCTGGGACTGTCGCGCGCCGCCGCACGCTCGCTGCTGGATGCGCACAACGACAGCCGCCTGCGAAAAGCCGTGCAGACGCGCATCGCCGCCGATGGCCACGCCACCGTGCAAGACCTGCATCTGTGGCGTCTGGGACCGGAGCATCACGGCCTGTTGCTGTCGCTGCGCTCCACCGCGCCGCAATTGCAATCGCCCGAGCATTACAAACGCCTGCTCGCAGACCTGCCTTCGCTGGGGCATGTCACCGTCGAGGTGAATCCGGCGTGAAGCGCTGCGGCATCGGTCTTGCAGCGATGATGATTTGCGTATCAGCGCACGCCATCGAACGCATCCACATCACCGCCGCGCAAGTATCGATGGACGATGCGGCGATGGAAAACATCGACGCCAGACTGATACTCAGTGCCGACGACAAAGCCTTTCTGACCCTCGACGCCGATCGAATACAACCACCCGAGCGCATCGCGCAGCAAACCGGGTCGGTGGAGCAATTGCGATTCCGATGTATCGACATGGTGATCCGCGAACCGCATGTGGGCTGCGGGCGATTGGCGGTGAGCGTCAACGCGAGCCAGTTACCGCCTCTGGCCTTCGACGGCTCATTCACGCTGCAAACCGACAGCGGCAATCTGCGGCTGACCGGCGCTGGCCCCAGGCTGGCCGATCAACGCCTCGACATGGATGTGAGCGTGACCGGCGCACAGATCGACGCCGCGCTGACTCTGCCGGCAACGCCGCTGCCCACGCTGCTCACCTTCTTCGCGCCGTGGTTTGAATTGCCGGAGGGCGCAAACCTCGCCGGCGACGCCGCGCTGAGCGTGAATTTCACCACCGGCCCCGGCAGCACCCACGCCAACATCGACTTGCGCGTGTCGGGCGTGGATTTCCAGAACCCGGAGGCCACCTGGATCGCCGAAGACCTTGCGCTCGATCTGAACGCGGACATCGATCTCACGCAACAACCGCTGGCTTGGCAGGCGCGCATCGCAGGCGACACCGGGCAATTTCTCGGCGGGCCGGTGCTGCTCGATCTGGCGCGCAACCCGCTTGCAGTCGAAGCGCAGGGCGCATTCGATGGACAAACGCTGACAGTGTCGCGCTTCGACAGTCATCAGCAAGACCTCGCCCGCGCGCAAGGCGATGCGCTGCTGACGATTGCGCCATTCTCGCTGACGCATGCGCGCGTGGAATTGGAAACGCTGCAATTCCCCGACGCCTACACCAGCTATCTGCAATTGGTGCTGGTGACCACGCCGTTCAATCAACTCACCACCAGCGGTCATCTCAGCGGCGCGCTGACGATTGCCGATGGACTGCCGGTGCAGGCCGATCTTCTCGTCAATGGCTTCGCCTTCAGCGATGAATCGCGCAATCTGAACGTCACCGGCGTGGATGCCGATGTGCATTGGGCCGCCGATCAAACCGGCCCGCCGCGCCCCTCGTGGCTCAGTTGGGAAAGCGCGCAGGGCTGGGGCATTGAAGGCGCGGCCTCGCGGGTGGATTTCGCCGCGCACGACAGCGACTTTCAACTGTTGCAACCGGCGCGTCTGCCGCTGTTCGATGGTGCGCTGATCATTCAGCGTCTGGCCGTCGAGCACGCCGGAGAAACGCAGATGACCGGCGAATTCGCCGCCACCATCGAGCCGATCGACATGCACCCGGTATCGCGTGCGCTGGGTTTGCCGGAGTTTTCCGGCACGCTGTCGGGGGTTATCCCCGGCCTGCGCTACCACGATGAGATCATGGAACTGGATGGCATCATCGAGGCCGAAGTGTTTGGCGGCGTAGTCATCGCGCGCCAGTTGAGCATCAGCCAACCGCTGAGCCGCTTTCCCCAGTTGCGCGCCGACGTGCTGGCGCGTCAGCTCGACCTGCAAACGCTGACCGAAGTGTTCGACTTCGGCAACATCACCGGCCGCATCGACATGGACCTCACCGGCCTTGAAACCTATGGCACGCGGCCCACCCGCTTTGATTTCTCATTCCACAATTCGCCCGGCGATCGCACGAAGCGGCGCATCAGTCAGCGCGCGGTGGAGAATCTGTCGAACTTCGGCGGCGGTGGCGGTGGCGTGGCCGCTGCGCTGCAATCCGGCGCGCTGAAATTCTTCGACAGCTTCAACTACAAGGCCATTGGGCTGTCGTGCCAGCTACGCAACGACGTGTGCCTGATGGACGGCGTCGGGCAGGCCCGCAAGGGCGGCTTCTACGTCGTGCGGGGCCGGGGCCTGCCCCGCATCGACATCATCGGCAACCAAAACCGGGTGGACTGGCCGCGACTGGTGTCACAAATTGCGCAAGCCATCAGCAACTCCGGCGGCATTGTGGTGAACTGATGGCCGCGCGTTTAACATGGTCGGCAGTAGCGGCGATTCGCCCCTAAGGAGCAAGCGCAATGAATGCGAAATGGATCAAGACGGCAGTGCGTGTGGTGAAGCTGGCCTCAGCCAGTGTGCTGATCGCCGCCTGCGTAACGATCAATGTGTACTTCCCGGCTGCGGCGGCGGAAAAAGCCGCTGATCAAATCATCGACTCGATCACCGGCGCGGTAGGCGCGGCGGTGCCCTCCGCTCCGGCCACGCCACCGCCCACCACGCGCAACGAAGCGGCGCAGCCGAACCTGCTGATCGCAGCAGTGGGTCATGCGCTGTACGCCATCGTGCCCGCAGCGCAGGCGCAGGAAGTGGCGAACCTCGACATCTCCTCGCCGGAGATTCGCGCCATCACCTCCTCGATGCAGGCGCGCTTTGGTCAATTGCAAAAGTACTTCGAGAGCGGCGCGCTGGGCATGACCAACAGCGGCCTTGTTGAAGTGCGCGACGCCTCAGGCGTGGCGCTGCCCGAACGCGCGGTGCTGACCCGCCTCGTGGCCGAAGACAATCGCGACCGCGAAGCGCTGTACAAAGCCATCGCCGCAGCGAACAACCATCCCGAATGGTTCAACGACATTCGCCAAACCTTCGCCAAGCGTTGGGTGGAGCGCGGCGCGCGGCCGGGCTGGTACTACCAGAACGCCGGCGGTGCGTGGGTGAAGAAGTAGCTACTGCGCGGCAGGCTGCGCCAGCATGTGCGCCTGCCGCCACCCACCCCAGCGGTAATACGCCAGCGACATCAGCATCGCGCAGATGGAGCTGGCGGGAAAACTCCACCACACCGCATCGGCGCCCAGGCGATCGAGCAGCAGATTCGCAAAGGGCACGCGAATACCCCATAGCGACAGCGCCAGAATGATCAGCGGCGGCAACACCGCGCCGGTGGAACGCACCACGCCCGAGATCACGAACGTGACGCCGAAGAAGATGAACGAGCCCACCGCAATGCGGTTCAAGTGCCGCGCCAACGCCAGCACTTCATCGCTGCCCGGAGGCAGGAACACCGCCAGCGTCCAGCGATCAAAGGCAATCAGCAGCAGCACCAGCAGGCCGGTGAGCACGAAATTGAACATCACGCCGCTGCGCATCGTCGCGGCCACGCGATCCCATAATTTCGCGCCGACATTCTGCGCCGCCATCGACGAACACGCCGCGCCAATCGCCATCGCCGGCATCTGCACATAGGTCCAGGTTTGCAGCGCCGCGCCGTAGGCGGCCGTGGTGTCGGTGCCAAAGCCATTGACCATCGTCATCACCGCGATCATCGCCAGCGAGATCACCACCATCTGCATGCCCATCGGCAGTCCCTTGACGATCAGTGCGCGGATGATCGCCACGTCGGGCATCAACAATCCGGCGTCGCGCCGACCCAGCCACAGCACATGGCGTTTGCGCCGCAGATTCAGCAACAGACAGCCCAGCGATATGCCCTGCGCGATGAGCGTGGACCATGCCGCGCCAGCGATGCCCAGCTTCGGAAACGGGCCGATGCCGAACAGCAACATCGGATTCAGCGCGATATCCAATACCACCGACAACAGCAGGAAGCGGAACGGCGTTCGTGAATCGCCGGTGCCTCGCAGCGCTGCGGTGAGAAAGGTGAAGGCGTAGAGAAACGGCATCGCCAGAAAGATCACGCGCAGATAGCTTTCGGCCAACGGCAGCGATTCGGCCGGCGTGTGCATCGCCGCCAGCAAGTGAGGCGCAAACCAATAGCCGAACGAGGCGATCAGCACGGAGATGCCGACGAAGAATGTCGCGCTGCTGCCCATTGCCTGCCGCGCCTGCGCCACATTGCCCGCGCCGATGGCCTGACCGATCAGAATCGTCGCCGCCATGCCGATGCCGAACACCGCGCCGATCAGGAAGAACATGATGTTGTTGGCGTTGGCCGCAGCCGTCAGCGCCGCCTCGCCCAGATAGTGACCGATCCACATCGCGTTGACCGAACCGTTCAGCGACTGCGCGACGTTGCCGCCCAGAATCGGCAGCGCGAACAACAGCAGGCTGCGGCCAATGGGGCCTTGAGTCAGCGATCCTTGCTTGGGTGGCATGGCGTGCGCAGTGTACACGCCGCAAGCTCGGCGGCGGCAAAACCGTTACACTGCCTGCCTCATGTCAATGAGGCGCTGGCTGCGGATCACAACCGCGATAATCGCAGGCTTCACGCTGGCCTGCCTGCTGTCGGCGCTGACCTATGGTCAGTTCGCCAAACGCGCTCGCGGTGAGCCTTCTCATGCACTGAGCCGCGACGGGGGCGACACGCTGCTCGACCGCCGCGTCACCGCCTTGAGCGCGGGGCATGAAGATCAAAGCGGGTTGATGATGCTGTCGTCCAACCTCGACGCCTTCGCGGCGCGGGCGTTGTCGGCGCGCACGGCGGGGCGCTCGCTCGATCTGATGTACTACATCTGGAAGCAGGACCTGTCCGGGCGTTTGCTGATGGCCGAAGCGCTGGCGGCGGCCGATCGCGGTGTGCGCGTGCGGCTGCTGCTCGATGACATCGGCGCTGCCGGCGATGATCCGATACTGCTGGCGCTGGATGCGCACGATCTCATCGAAGTGCGGCTGTTCAATCCCACGCGGGCGCGTCCGGGCCGGCTGCGTCGCGGCGTGGAGATGACGCTGCGCGCGTTCAGCGTCACGCGGCGCATGCACAACAAGGCGTGGATCGCAGATGGCCGCGTTGCCATCATCGGCGGACGCAACATCGGCGATGAGTATTTCGACGCCGGCGAATCCACGTTTTTCCGCGATCTGGACCTGCTGAGCTTTGGCGCGGTGGTGGATCAAACCGAAGCGATGTTCGATGACTACTGGAACAGCCCCGCCGCGTTGCCGATCAGCGCGTTGTCCAGCGCCGGCGCAGATGCGTTGGCGGCGCTGAAAACCGACCTGCGCTCGCTGGCCGAAAGCGGCGAGGCCCGGCCCTACATCGACCGGCTGCGTCAGGGCGTATCGTTTCTGGAAACTCTGGACAGCGACATTCACTGGAGCACGCAGGCCCGTCTGCTGGCCGATCCGCCCGAGAAAGTGTTTCGTCGCGAAGGCGACAACTGGTTGATGCAGGAACTGACACCGCTGCTGGGCTCAGCGCGCCAGCGTCTGGAAATCACCTCGCCCTACTTCGTGCCCGGCCGCCAAGGCACGCAGGACTTGGTGGCCCTGGCGCAGCGCGGAGTATCCGTTGTGGTGCTCACCAATTCACTCGCCGCCACCGACGTTGCCGCCGTGCATGGCGGCTACATGCCCTATCGCCCGGCGCTGCTGCGCGGTGGTGTCGAGTTGTTCGAACTGCGCTCATTCACGCAGGACATCGACTACTCGCTGCGCGGCTCCAGCAAGGCCAGCCTGCACACCAAGGCGTTCACCGTGGATGATCGCCTGGGCTTCATCGGCTCGCTGAACTTCGATCCACGTTCGGCCTCGCTGAACACGGAAATGGGCATCCTGTTCGAAACACCTGCGCTGATCACGCAGATGCGAGAACTGTTCGCGGTGGAAACCGCGCCGGAAGCCAGCTACCGCGTCACGCTGAACGATCAGCAGCAATTGCGCTGGACCGCCCGCACCGACGGTGAATGGGTCATCCACGACCGCGAACCCGGCGCCGCATTGTTCAAGCGCATCATCGCAGGCATCGTGCGGTGGCTGCCGCTGGAATCGCAGTTGTAGGCGAAATTCGCCCGAAAACCCGTTCGCTCAGCTACGCACCCAACCGTAACGCAGATGGTCCGGCGCGCCGCCTGCGGCGGCATAGCGCTCGCGTATCCGATCAAGAT
>JAITMN010000094.1 GCA_031277355.1 Nevskiaceae bacterium
GCTGGTGGAATCGCGCGGGTCGAAGCCGGCCATTGCCTGCAAGGCCAGCGCCGCATCTTCGGCCGAGACGGTGAGCGTGCCGGCCTGATCCAGGCTCGAAGCAAAGGCGACCATGCCAAAGCGCGACACGCGCCCGTAGGTGGGCTTGAAGCCGGTGACACCGCACAGCGCTGCGGGCTGGCGGATCGAACCGCCGGTGTCGGTGCCCGTTGCCAGCGGCGCGAGCCGCGCCGCTACCGCTGCCGCCGAGCCGCCGGAGGAACCGCCGGGCACTTTGCGAGGATTCCAGGGGTTGCGCACCGGGCCGAAGAAGCTGGTTTCGTTCGACGAACCCATTGCAAATTCGTCCATGTTCGCCTTGCCCAGCATCACGGCGCCGGCGTCTTTGAACTTCGTCACCACCGTTGCATCGTAGGGCGAGACGAAATTCGACAGCATCCGCGAACCGCAGGTGGTGAGCACGCCGGCGGTGCAGAAAACGTCTTTGTGGATCATCGGTATGCCGGTCAGCGCGCCGGCATTGCCCGCCGCCAGCGCCTGATCGGCAGCCGCAGCGGCGGCCAGCGCCTGTTCGGCAGTGACGGTGATCAGCGCGTTCAACTCGGGCTGACTGCGCTCGATGCGCGCCAGCGCCTCGCGGGTGAGTTCGACGCTGGAATACTGCCGGGTGGCGAGCCCCCCCGACAGCGCGGCCAAGGTGGGGACGCTCATTCGAGCACCCGTGGAACCAGGTACAGGCCATCCTCGACGGCCGGCGCGTTGAGGCGCTGAATCCGGTCGCGTTCATTGGCCGATGTGACCTCATCCTCGCGCAGGCGCTGCACCTGCCCGACATGCGGATGCGCCATCGGCTCTATGCCCTCTGTGTCAACCCGTTGAAGCTGGTCCGCGAGGCCGAGAATGTGGCCAAGGCTGTCGGTGTAGGCCGGAATTTCTTCGGGCCGCAACGCAAGGCGCGCAAGATGCGCGATGGATTCAATATCGCTGGAGGTGAGGCTCATTGGTGAAAGAAGCTGCAATGCACGGAAAATGCAGCCGTAAATGATACACCTCGCCTTGCGGGATGTCCCTGCCACTGCTAGATTGGCGCCCACTTCACAACCCTCTGTCCACGAAGGTTTTCGCTTCGATGTTCAAACGCCTGCGTGGCTATTTTTCCAGTGACCTTTCCATCGACCTGGGCACGGCGAACACGCTGATCTACGTCCGTGGCAAGGGCATCGTGCTGAACGAACCCTCCGTCGTCGCCATTCAGGATGAACCCACCCGTGGCGGCAAGGTGATCGTCTCCGTGGGCGCGGATGCGAAGAACATGCTGGGCCGCACGCCCGGCCACATCAACGCCGTGCGCCCGCTGAAAGACGGCGTGATCGCCGATTTCACCTACACCGAGAAGATGTTGCAGCACTTCATCAACAAGGTGCATGGCAACCGCTTCCTGAAGCCCTCCCCGCGCGTGCTGGTGTGCGTGCCGTTTGGCTCCACGCAGGTGGAGCGTCGCGCGATCCGCGAATCGGCCGAGGGCGCGGGGGCGCGCAATGTTGCCATCGTCAGCGAACCGATGGCTGCTGCGGTGGGCGCGGGGCTGCCCACGAACGAGGCGCGCGGCTCGATGGTGCTCGATGTGGGCGGCGGCACGTCCGAAGTGGCGGTGCTTTCGCTCAATGGCATCGTCTACGCCAACTCCGCGCGCATCGGCGGTGATCGCTTCGACGAAGCCATCATGAGCTATGTGCGCCGCAACTACGGCATCCTGATCGGCGAGGCCACGGCCGAGCGCATCAAGATCGAAATCGGCTCGGCGTATCCGGGCCAGCAGGTGCGGGAGCTGTCGGTGAAGGGGCGCAACCTCTCCGAAGGCATACCGCGCGCCTTCACGTTGAACAGCAACGAAATCCTTGAAGCGCTGCAAGAGCCGCTGCAAGGCATCGTCAGCGCGGTGAAGCAGGCGCTGGAACAAACGCCGCCGGAACTGGGCTCGGATGTGGCCGAGCGTGGCATCGTACTCACCGGCGGCGGCGCGCTGCTGCGCGACATCGACAAACTGCTGACGGAGGAAACGGGGTTACCCGTATTGATCGCCGAAGACCCACTGACCTGCGTGGCTCGCGGCGGCGGCAGAATACTGGAGCTGATGGATGAGCTCGGACCCGGCCATTTCGGCCTGGAAGGATAAGTGAGGGATTCGTCCGCATGGCCTTCGCCAGCGGTGGCTTGAACCGACTGTCTTCGCGTGAACCCGCTGCGGGTCCGCGCTTCGTCTTCTTCGCCCTGCTGTCGCTGGTGCTGATGTACTACGACCAGAAAGACGGCTGGAGCACGCAGATTCGCTATGGCTTGCAGGCCGCCGTGTATCCGATTCAGGTGGCGGTGGGTTCGCCGCGCAAACTCTGGCGCGCCACCAGCGAGTTCTTCACTGCGCGCAACGAGCTGGAAGCGCAGAACGCGCAGTTGCTGGCGCGCGATCAGCAGTTGTCCATTGCGGCGATGCGCAACGCGGCGCTGGAACAGGAGAATGCGCGTCTGCGCGGCCTGAATGCGGCGCTGCCGCCACTGGTGACGCGGCACGTGCTCGCGGATGTGGTCAGCGCGGACATGGGGCGTCTGCGTCACCGGCTGGTGGTGGATCAGGGCGATCGCGTGGGCGTGTTTCGCGCGCAGGCGGCCATCGATACCGGCGGGCTCGTGGGCCAGACCGTGCGCGTGGGCCCGTTCAGCGCCGAGTTGATGCTGATTACCGATCCGGAACATGCGGTGCCGGTGGAGCTGGTGCGCAATGGCTTGCGTACAATCGCCGTGGGCACGGGCAACACCGAGGAATTGCAATTGCCGTTTCTGCCGGTCAACTCCGACGTGAAGGAAGGCGATCTGCTCGTCACCTCCGGGCTGGGCGGCGTGTTCCCTTCGGGCATCCCGGTGGGCACGGTGATCGAATTCGCGCGTGATCCGGATCAGATTCTGGCGCGTGCGCGCGCAAAGACCGCCGCGACGCTGGAACGGGACCGGCAGGTGATGCTGCTGTGGTTCGACGCCAATCATCCGGCGCGGCCGGTGGACCCGAAGTTGCTCTCCGAGTTGCCGCCGGCGTCTGTCGCGCAACCGGCCGGAGCGCCGCAATGACGCTCGACGGCGTGCGCAATCCGCGACTGTTCGTGTGGACCTCATCGTTGGCGGCGCTGATGCTGCAATCGCTGCCGCTGTCGAAGATGCTGTCGATACTCTGGCCGCAGTTCTTCGTGCTCTGCGTGCTGTACTGGTCCACGATGGCCCCGCGCGTGGGCGACATCCTCATCGCCTTTCTCGGCGGCCTGGTGCTCGACGTATTGCAAGGCACGCAGTTGGGCCAGCATGCGCTGGCGCTGAGTCTCGTCGCCTATCTTGCCATCCGCTTTCATCTGATGACGCGCGCCAAGCCGCTGTTCGAGCAAACGCTGCTGGTGGTGTTGATCCTCGCCATCTATGAAGGCGTGCTCTGGGCCATCGACGGCTGGAGCGGTCTGCAAGCACGAAACTGGGAGCGCTGGATGCACATCATCCCCGGCGCGATCTGCTGGCCGCTGATCGTCGGCCTGCTCGGACGTCTGCACGCGCCGCGCTGATCATGGTTGGCAAAGTACGCATCAAGGATCATCTGGCCGAACAGCGCATCTTCACGCAGCGCGCGATACTGGCTGCCTGCGTGATGGGTCTGCTGGCGATGCTGCTGGCAGGGCGTTTGGTGGTGCTGCAAATCTTCCGCTACGACCATTACCTCGATCTGTCGCTGGGCAATCGCACGCGCGTGGAACCCATCCCCGCCAATCGCGGTTTGATCCTGGATCGCAATGGCGCGGTGCTGGCGGAGAATCAACCCTCGTATCAATTGGAACTGGTGCGCGAACAATTGCCGCTGCGCGCCGGATCGCCGGCCCTCGACGCCACGCTGCAAGGTCTGTCGGCGCTGGGGCTGATTCCGCCCGATGAAGTGGACGACACGCGCAAACTGGTGATGTCGCGCCGCGCCTTTGAAGCCGTGCCGATCCGGCTGCGCCTGACCGAAGAACAGATTGCGGTGTTCGCGGTGAATCGTCATCAATTCCCCGGCGTTGATATTCAAACCCGCTCCACGCGCTACTACCCGCATGGCTCGCTGGCCGTGCATGCGCTGGGCTATGTGGGCTCGATCAGCGAGGCCGATCTGAAGCGCATCGATCGCAGTGCGTATGCGGGCACGACGCTGATCGGCAAGCTGGGCGTTGAATCGGCGCGCGAAGCCGAACTGCATGGCGTCAACGGTTTTCGCGAGATCATGGTCAATGCGCAGGGCCGCTCGGTGGACAATCAGCGCGGCCTCGATACCGCGACGCGCAGGCAGCCGCCGCAGGCGGGCACCGATCTGATCCTGTCGCTTGATCTGCCCACGCAGCAGGCTGCTGAAACGGCGTTTGAAGGCCGTCGCGGCGCGGCGGTGGCGATCGACCCCACCAGCGGCGACGTGCTGGCGATGGTGAGTCTGCCGGGGTTTGATCCGGGCGTGTTCGGTCGTGGCATCACGCGCAGCGAATATCAGGCGCTGGATGGCAACATCGACCGGCCGCTGTTCAATCGCGCGATTCGCGGCACGTATCCGCCGGGTTCGACGGTCAAGCCCGTGCTCGGCATGGCGGGGCTCGCCTATGGCATCGTCACGCCGGATGAAACGCGCTTCTGCCCCGGCACTTATCGCGTGCCCGGCAGCAATCGCATCGCACGCGAGGGACGCGGCGGCGTGCATGGCGCGGTTGATCTTCGCCACGCCATCGCCGAATCCTGCGATGTGTATTTCTATGGTCTGGCGTATGAGTTGGGCGTGGATCGCATGCACGAATTCCTCTCGCCGTTCGGCTTCGGCCAACTCACCGGCATCGACATCGCCGGCGAACAACCCGGCGTGCTGCCTTCGCGTGAATACAAACGCAAGCGCTTCCGCAATCCTTCCGATGGCGCGTGGTATCCGGGCGATTCGGTGAACTTCGGCATCGGTCAGGGATTCATGACGGTAACGCCGCTGCAATTGGCGCAGGTCACCGCCGTGCTGGCCGCGCAGGGCGCGGTGTTCAAGCCGCGACTGGTGCGCGCCACGCGCAACCCCGCCACCGGGGAAATCACGCCGATTGCTCCGCAAGCCCTGCCGCATGTGCAAGGCGGTACGCCGGAACAATGGCGAGTAATCATGGAAGGCATGCGCGGCACGCTGAGCCTGAAAATGGGCGGCACCGCAGCGCGCGCCATTGGCCTTGACGCGCCCTACGCGATTGCCGGCAAGACCGGCACGGCGCAGGCGTTCAGCGTTGCGCAGAATGCCCGCTATGTGGAGGCGGAGATCGCCGAACGCCTGCGCGATCACTCCTGGTTCATCGCGTTCGCACCGGCCGAAGACCCGAAAATCGCCGTGGCGGTATTGGTTGAAAACGGCGGCTTCGGCGCCAGCGCCGCCGCACCGATTGCGCGCAAGATGATGGACGCCTATCTGCTGCCGATGCTGGCCGCGCCATGATGATCCGCTACGAAACGCATCCGCACTCGGCGGCCAAGCGCACGCTGTCCGGCGTTGCGCGCGTGTTGCTGGCGCTGCAACTGGATGGCCCGCTGCTCATCGGTCTGGCGCTGGTGTCGATCTACGGCCTGATCGTGCTGTACAGCGCGTCGGGGCAGGACAGCGCAATGGTGGTGCGCGCATCGGTGCGGCTGGGTGTGGGCGCGGTGGCGATGCTGGCGCTGGCGCAGGTGCGCCCACAGCAACTGCGTCAGGCCGCGCCGTGGCTCTACGCCTTGGGCCTGCTGCTGCTGCTGATCGTCGATATGCTGGGCGTGATCGGCAAGGGCGCGCAGCGCTGGCTCGATCTGGGCGTGATCCGCTTCCAGCCTTCGGAAATCGCCAAGATCGCCGTGCCGATGCTGTGCGCCTGGTATCTGCATGAGCGGCCGCTGCCGCCGAGTCCGTTCACGCTGGCGGCGCTGGGCGTCATCATCCTGATACCCGCCGGCCTGACCGCCGCGCAACCGGACCTGGGCACTGCGATTCTGATCGTCATCGCCGGTGCGCTGGTCGTGCTGATGGCGGGGCTTTCGATGTGGTATCTGGTCGGCGCAGCGCTGCTGGCCGGCGCGGGCGGCTGGCTGGGCTGGTCGATGCTGCGCGAGTATCAGCGCGAGCGCGTGTTCACCTTCATCGACCCGCAATCCGATCCCCTGGGCGCGGGCTATCACATCATTCAATCGCAAATCGCCATTGGCTCCGGCGGGCTGTTCGGCAAGGGCTGGATGAACGGCAGTCAATCGCAACTGGAATATCTGCCGGAACGCCACACCGATTTCATCTTCGCGGTGATCGGCGAGGAATTCGGGTTGATCGGGCTGTTGGTGCTGATTCTGCTGTATCTGTTCGTCGTCGCGCGGGCGCTGTATCTGGCCTCGCAGACGCAAGACACCTTCTCCCGTCTGCTCGCATCGAGTCTGGCGCTGACCTTCTTCGTCTACATCTTCATCAACGCCGGCATGGTCAGCGGATTGCTGCCGGTGGTTGGCGTGCCGCTGCCGCTGGTGAGCTATGGCGGCACGTCGATGGTGACCCTGCTCGCCGGCTTCGGTATCCTGATGGCCTTGTGTTCACATCGCAAGTTGATCGGCTCGTAGGACATTGCACAGCCCAAACACCTCACCAACAACCCTGCACACGCCACGCCGGAGGGCTTTGCCGAGGGTTGGCGTCGCACTGGCGACCGCGCTGTCGGCGCTGACCTGCGCGCAGGCGGCCGCGCCGCCCACGAAAAAGCTCGATGTGTCGCGCGCCGACGTGCAGCAGTTCATCGGCACGATGGCCGAAACACATCGCTTCGATCCGAAGGAACTCACCGCCACGTTATCCGGCGCAACGACTCAGGGCCGCATCATCGAGGCGATATCGCGGCCAGCCGAACGCACGATACCCTGGTGGGAATATCGTGATCGCTTCCTCACCAACGCACGGATAGACGCCGGCGTTGCGCTGTGGGCGCAGCAGCAGGCCACGCTTGATCGCATCGCCGCCGACACCGGCGTGCCCGCCGAATATCTGCTGGCGATCACGGGCGTTGAGACTTCCTTCGGCCGCATCATGGGCAGCTATCGCGTGCTCGATGCGCTGACGACGCTGGCCTTCGACTATCCCCGGCGCAGCGAATTCTTCACGCAGGAGTTGGAGCAATACCTGCTGCTGGCGCGCGACGAAAATCTCAGCCCGGACACGCCGCTGGGTTCCTACGCCGGCGCAATGGGCGCGCCGCAGTTCATGCCCTCCAGCGTGCGCCGCTACGCGGTGGACGGCGATGGCGATGGCCGCCGCGATCTGTGGGGCAACTGGGCCGACGTGTTCGCCAGCATCGCCAACTACCTCAAAGCCTATGGCTGGCGGCGCGATGAACCGGTGCTCGTCGATGCGCAGATCAGCGGCCCGGCGGATGATCCGGCCAACACGCGGTTGGAGTTGAACGAAACGGTGAGCGGCCTGCGCGCACGCGGCTATCGCTTCGACACGGCGCTCGCCGATTCCACTCAGGCGATGCTGGTGCCCGCGCAGCAACGCGATGCGCTGCAATGGCGCGTGGGTTTTGCGAATTTCTACGCGATCACGCGCTACAACCGCAGCGCGCTGTATGCGATGGCGGTGAATGATCTGGCGCAGGCGTTGGCGCAACGCCGCCGCGCGCAATCGGTTGGCGCGGCTTCTGCGCCTGCAACTGCACCTGCTCCGGCTTCCGAATGAACGCGCACTCACACCTTGGCACCTTCGCGCGAGGAATCATCGCCGGCGCAGCGCTGCTGCTGATCGCCGGATGCAGCGCTTTATCGGGCAGCACGCGCGATAGCTCCGACCGCCCGCGCGTGCAGGTGGAAGTGTCGCCCACACCGCCGCCGCCTGCGTCGCCGCCCTCCGCTTCGCAGCCACCGGCAAACCTCGCCGACATTCCCGACGCGGTGCCGAAGGTCGAACCGCGCAGCCTGCGCGGCAATCCGCCGTGGTATGAAGTGTTCGGCAAGCGCTACTACGTGCTGCCCACCAGCGAAGGCTATCGCGAACGCGGCATCGCCTCCTGGTATGGCCCGGACTTTCACACCAAGGCCACCTCCAGCGGCGAACCCTACGACATGTATGCGATGACCGCCGCGCACAAAACGCTGCCGCTGCCTGCCTATGCGCGCGTCACCAACCTCTCCAATGGCCGCAGCGTCGTCGTTCGCATCAACGACCGTGGCCCCTTCGTCGCCAATCGCATCATCGATCTGTCGTACACCGCCGCGCACAAACTCGACATGACGCGCGCCGGCACCGCGCTGGTGGAAGTGCAGGTGCTGACGCCCGGCACGCTGACCAACACCGCGCAGAATGTCGCCGCCACGCAGACCGTGCCTGCGCTGTCGCCAACGGCGGTGTATCTGCAAGCCGGTGCGTTCAGCGTGTCGGCCAACGCAACGCAATTGGCCGACCGTCTGCGCAGCAATGGCTTCACCGATGTGCAGGTCTTGCCGCCCGATGCCACTGCGCCGCTGCATCGCGTGCGCATCGGACCAATTGCCGATGTAGCGGCTCTGGATCAGACTGCCGCGCGCCTGACCCAACTGGGCGTGGAAGCCCACCTCGTCACACCTTGATCGCCGATCCGACTTGAATGGAGTACTGGATGACCCCTCTGCCCCTTGCACTGAAATCCCTGACCGCCCGCCTGTTCCTCGCGGCGCTGGTCAGCCTCGCAACGCTGCCGGTTACGGCGGGGCAGGAGCCGATGCCCAAGCCGCCTGCGATATCGGCCAATGGCTACCTGCTCGTGGACAACGACAGCGGCCGCATCCTCGCCGAACAGAAAAGCGATGAGCGCATGGAACCGGCCAGCATCACGAAGCTGATGACCGGCTACATCGTCTTCAAGGCGCTGGACGAAAAGCGCCTGTCGCTGACGGACACGGTGCCGGTCAGCGAATATGCCTGGCGCACCGGCGGATCGGCCTCCGGCGGCTCCACCACCTTTCTGGAATTGAACTCGCAGGTGCCGGTGGAAGTGCTGATCAAGGGCATGATCATCCAGTCCGGCAACGACGCCACGATTGCGCTGGCCGAAAAGCTGGGCGGCTCCGAAGATGGCTTCGTGCAGATGATGAACGAGTACGCCAAGCGCCTGGGCATGACGAACACGCACTTCGAGAATTCCTGGGGCGGCCCCGGCGCAGAGCACTACACCACCGCGCGTGATCTGTCGGTGCTGGCGCGCGCGATCATTCGCGAGTTTCCCGAATACTACAAATGGTATTCGGAACGCGAGTTCACCTGGAATGGCATCCGTCAAGCCAATCGCAACGGCTTGTTGGCGCGTGATTCCAGCGTCGATGGCATGAAGACCGGCCACACCGACAGCGCGAAGTATTGTCTGGTCAGTTCGGCCAAACGCGGCGACATGCGGCTGATCGCCGTGGTGCTGGGTTCACCGACGGTCAAGGCGCGCGAGGAAGGCAGCGCCGCGCTGCTGAATTATGGTTTCACGTTCTTCGAGACGGTGCCGATGCAAACGGCCGGCAAAGTCCTGTTGACGCCGCGCGTGTTCAAGGGCGCGGAAAACAGCGTGCAAGTGGGCATCGCGCACGACATCAGCGTGACGATTCCGCGCGGCCAGGGCGCGTCGCTGGGCAAGGAGACGGTGCTCAACATGCCGCTGCTGGCGCCGCTCACGGCGGGTCAAAGCGTCGGTGAACTGATCGTCACGTCAGGCGATGCGGTCGTGGCGCGCGAACCGCTGGTGACACTGGGACCGGTGGAAGAAGCCGGCTTCTTCGGCTCGCTGTACGACAGCGTGTTGCTCTGGTTCGAGTAGCGGCCAAATCCCGGCGCTAACCGGCGTCGGGACTTGAACGCGGCGTCTGCGCAACGACGGGAATGCCCAGCAACTGCGACAACGGCAGTCTGGGCTGCAACACGTCGGCCAGCGTGTGCGCGTCGAGTTCGGCCATGAAGTGATGGGTGGCCCTGGCAAGCACGCCCATGAGCTTGCAGCAGGGCACGATCACGCAATTGCCGCCCTCGCGCTTCAAGCAGGGCACCACGGCTAGTTCGGCCTCCATGTTGCGCACCACCTCGCCCAACACGATCTGCGAGGCGTCGCGCGCCAAGTGCATGCCGCCGCCCTTGCCGCGCAATGTTTCCACATAGCCCAGTTCAGCCAGACGCGCGGTGATCTTCACCAGATGGTGCCGCGAGATGTGATACGCGGCGCTGATGTCCCCCACCGTCATCCGGCGCGGATACGCCAATCCCAACGCGATCAGCGTGCGCAGGGCATAGTCTGTGTACTGGGTAAGCTGCATCGTGGATGAGCCGGATTCAGGCCGACAGTATCACCGATGACCTCTGGGGTCGATCCGGGCCGTGGCGAAGAACTCCGACAGCAACGCGCCGCAGCGCTCTTCCAGCACGCCGCCGAACACATCCACGCGATGATTCAGCCCCGGCAGCACGAAGGCGTTGATCATGCTGCCCGCTGCGCCGGCCTTCGGGTCAAACGCACCGAACACCACGCGCCGCACGCGCGCATGCACGATGGCCGCCGCGCACATCAGGCAGGGCTCCAGCGTCACATACAGATCGACGCCGTCGAGCCGATAGTTGCCCAGTTGCCGACCGGCCGCGCGCAGCGCAAGAATCTCGGCATGCGCGCTGGGATCGCAGCTTGCAATCGGCGCATTGGCGCCGGTGGCGATCAGCTGATCCTGATGCACCACCACCGCGCCCACCGGCACTTCGCCACGCGCCCGCGCACCCTAAGCGGCGGCCAGCGCGTATTGCATGAACTCGATGTCGCGCCGGATCACGGGCCGGAGGCGTGGGGCGCACGCGCGGCGGAGGCGTTTTGATCTCCCGCGCCCGGCTTCAAAGCCAGCAACGCGATCAGCGTCACCACGCCAGCGCCGACCAGATACGCGCCCACCGCCGGCAGGCCATAGCGCTGCGCCAGCCATGTGGCCGCGTAGGGCGCAAGCGATGCACCAACGATGCCGGCCAGATTGAACGTGAGCGATGCGCCGGTGTAGCGCACATTCACCGGAAACAGCCCCGCCAGCGCCGCGCCCAGCGGTCCGTAGGTCATCCCCATCAACGCCAGGCCAATGCACAGACACAGCAGCACCGGCAGCGTGTCCTGCGCACCCAGCAGCGGCCCCAGCGCGAACCCGAACAGCGTGATGCCCAGCGTCGCGCCGATCAGCACGCGGCGTGCGTTGCTGCGATCGGCAAGCCAGGCCGACAGCGGTATCGTCACGCCGAAGAACAGCACGCCGATCATCTGCAACACGAGAAAACGCTCGCGCGTGAAGCCCAGCGAGCTGGTGCCCCAGCCCAGCGTGAACACCGTCATCAGATAAAACAGCACGAAGGTGGCGGTGGCGGCGAAGGTTCCAAACACCAGAGGCGCGGCATGCCGGCGCACCACCACGGCCACCGGCAGCGCCACGCGCTCATTGCGCTGCTGCACGCGCTGAAACTCGGGCGTCTCGGAGATGGACAAACGCACCCACAACCCCACCGCCACCAGCAATGCGCTGGCGATGAAGGGCACGCGCCAGCCCCAGACGAAAAACGCCGTGTCGTCGAGAAAGTGCGCCAGCAACAGGAACACGCCGGTGGAGAGAATGAAGCCCAGCGGCGCGCCCAACTGCGGGAACATGCCATACCAATTGCGCTTTCCCGGCGGCGCGTTTTCAGTGGCCAGCAGCACCGCACCACCCCACTCTCCGCCCAGGCCAAACCCCTGACCAAAGCGGCACAGCGCCAGCAGCAGCGGCGCGAACACGCCGATGTCGCGGTACGTGGGCAGCAAGCCAATCGCCACCGTGGACAACCCCATCGTCAGCAGCGCCGCAACCAGCGTGGCCTTGCGGCCCACGCGATCGCCGTAGTGCCCGAACACCGCCGAGCCCACGGGCCGCGCGAAGAATGCCAGCGCGAAGGTAGCCAGCGACTGCAATGTGGCGGTGGTGGGCTCACCTGCAGGAAAGAACAATTGCGGGAACACCAGCACCGCAGCGGTGCCGTAGATGTAGAAATCGAAGAACTCGATCGTCGTGCCAACCAGACTCGCCAGCAGCACGCGCGCGCGCGAATTGGCGGCCGGCGGCATTTATTTCTCGACGAAGGCCCGCTCGATCACATAGTCGCCCGGCTCGCCAATGCGCGGCGACACATGGAAGCCGCGCTCATCCAGCACCTTGCGGCAATCGTGCAGCATCACCGCGCTGCCGCAGAGCATGAAGCGATCATGGGCAGGATCAAGCGGCGGCAGACCATTCAGCCGCGCAAGCTCACCGTTGACGATGTGCTCGGTCAGACGCCCGCGCGTGCGAAATTCCTCGCGCGTGACGGTGGGGTGATATAGCAGCTTGTCGCGCACGATCTCGCCGAGAAACTCGTGCTGCGGCAATTCCTGCGTGATGAAGTCGGTGTAGGCCAGATCACTCACATTGCGCACGCCATGCGCCACCACCACCTTCGAGAAACGCTCGTAGGTCTCGGGGTCTTGAATGATGCTGATGAACGGGGCAAGGCCGGTGCCTGTGCCCAGCAGATACAGCGTGCGACCGGGTTTCAGATCGTGCAGCACCAGCGTGCCGGTGGGCTTGCGGCTCATCAACACCTCATCGCCCACGGCCAAGTGTTGCAGGCGCGAGGTGAGCGGCCCATTGGGCACCTTGATGCTGAGAAACTCCAGATGCTCTTCCCAATTGGGACTGGCAATCGAATACGCGCGCAGCAGCGGCCTGCCATCCACGGGCAGGCCCAGCATCACGAAATGTCCATTCTCGAAACGAAAACCGGGATCGCGCGTCGTGCGGAACGAAAACAGGGAATCATTCCAGTGACGCACATGCGTCACGCGCTCGCTAGCAATTGCCGCCATCAGGGCCCTTCCAGATACCACTTAAGCCTAGGGGTGAGGCCCGCTAGGCTAAGGGCTTTGCCGCGCCGGGGAAAGGCGCGGGCACGGTATGCTTATACCAATAAGTGATGATTGAGCGGATCGCTCATTCCATTCTTACGACGCGGACCCAGGGGCTCTTTTTGCCGCCGGCCAGGCCGAGCGAGTAGCCGCCCATCATCTTGCGCCGGATTTCCACGGTATCGCCCACGGAAGGGTTGAACACCGAGGACATATCCATTTGCTGCCAAATCTGGCCGTTGTCCAGAACCATGCGCCAGAGGCTGGGGCGAATCTCCTTCAGTTCCGTGACGTTGGCGGTCAGGCTCTTGGGCTGGTTGGCAGCCTCGGCCTGACGGGTGGCCAGCGTCTTGGGCAACTGCTCATTGCCGAAGCCCTGGGCCGCTCCCGAGACGGCAGCGCCCACGGCGGCCGCAGGGGCTGCGGCAACAGCAGGAGCCGCTGGCGGCGCGGCGACAGGAGCCGGGGCCGGAGCGGGCGCTGGAGCAGGCGCAGGGGCCGGGGCCGCCCGCGATTCCGCCAACGCCTGAGTCTGCGGACCTGCCGGAAACGCGCGGTCGAAACAGGCCAACCGCTCGCGCTCGCCCAGAACCTCTGCGCAGCGGCGTGCGGCATCGCCGACGGCCTCTGCTCCCAGCGCGGACCAGGACAACAGACCCGCGATCACCACCACACCCGCCTGAATCTGATACTTCATCGTTCCCCCTAAACCTTGAATCTCTGGCTTCATTTTACCGCAGCTTTATCCCACGACTTCTTGCTGTCGTCGTTGCCGGCCACCGAGTACAACACCTGCGCATTGCGCGTTTTCAGGAAGTCTTCCAGCGACTGCCCACGCATCGCGGCGTAGATGTGCAGATTCGTCGTGCCCAGCACCGCACCGAGTTTTTCCAGCAGGAAGAAAATCACGCCGTAGTGAATCATGCCACGCCAATCGCGGCGGCGGATCAGATCGCGTTCCTCGTTCGATAGTTCGTAACGCACGAACAACGGCTCGGGATCGGTCAAAAACTGCTCGCGAAACTCGGGCTTGATCAACTCGTGCAGAAAATTATTGATGCGAAACGCCTGCACGCTGCGCTCGATCGTGAACGGATAGGTGCCTTCCAGCTTCTCGGCCCCATCGGTCTGATGGTTCATCCGCTGGCGGAACTGCTCCACCGTTTCAGTGACCGGATCATCCGAATCGTTCTCGAAGATCACCGAACAGATCGGCGTCATCGAGGGCAGGTAGTAGGTTTGATGCAGCTTCTTCACCTTCTTCGACAACGCACCGCGCATCATCAGCCACATCACCACCTCGGCGCCTTCCCAGCCGCCCAGCGCGGCGTATTCGGCAATCGTTACCTCGGTGAGCCCTTCGGGGTCTTTCTCCAGACGTTCGAGAAATTCCATATCCCAAGGCGTGTTGTTGAAGCCGCAGCGCTCGCCGTGCACCTGATGTGACAGGCCGCCGGTGCCCAGCACCACGACTTTCAGATCCTCGGGATAACTCTCGATGGCCTTGCGCAGCGCCTGACCGAACTTGAAAAAACGCTTCGGCGAGGGGATCGGCAGATCGAGCACACCACACTGGATCGGCACGATGGCCGCCGGCCAGCCCGCCTCGTTCGGCGGCATCAGCAAAGACATCGGCGAGAAGAAGCCGTGATCCAGATTCTTGTTCTGGAAGTACGACAGATCAAACTCCTGCGCCACCATCGCCCGCGCGATATGCGCCGCGAACTTCGGATGTCCGGCGACGGCCGGCAATGCGCGCGGACCGCCGCCTTCATCGGCAGGAGCGTACTTGTCGCCTACGCCCAGCGCGAAGTGCGAGTAGTGGTCGAAGAAGAACGAGGTGATGTGGTCGTTGAAGATATAGACCAGCACATCGGGCTTGTTCTCGGCCAACCACTTCTGCACAGGCTTGTAGCCCTCGAAGATCGGCGCCCACACCGGGTCGTTTTGTTTCTGCGCATCGATTGCAAAACCGATGGTGGGCGTGTGAGAAGTGGCTACACCGCCGATGATTCTGGCCATCTACTGCTATCCCCTGAACCTTACTTGCCTTCGGCCTGGCGTCTGGTTTCCTCGCCCACGTCCGCGCCAGCGCGCGGCTTGGCGCCGAAGAACGTGCCATCGCCGGCGGTCACGCCGATCACATAGCCGCCCAGATCGCCGTTGCGCAGCGGCGCGGCGCTGACAGTGACGGTGTCGCCCACCTTCACCATGCCCTTGCGATAACCGTTGCGGTACATGTTGTTGGTGCTATGACCTTCGAACTTCACTTCGTGCGTGCCGGAGCCGTCTTTCACGTCGATGATCAAGCGCATGTGCGGATTGATCGCGGCGAATTCCTTCACGACGCCGGTGTACTGCACGTTCTTCGTGAAATCGAACTGCACAGCCGAATGATGCGCAATCGCCGGAAGCGCAATCGCGGCAACCGCCACAGCAGCAAACTTAGTCATGCGATTCATCGTCATTTCCTCTCGTAATGGCCCGTTGAGTTTAGGGTCCGTTGAATTTCAGGGCACCGACACACCGGCCTGTGTGGCCAGTTGTTCCAGGCGATCATTCCATTGCTCTTCATTGCACTCGTAGGGCAGCAGACGGCCGTTGGGCACCTGCGCCCAACGCTTCGTCAACTTGACGGGCGCGGTGTAGAACTTCGGGTCGGTCATCGTCATCTCGGCAACCAGCACGCGGCGGCCCTGTTCATCGACGCCTTCCAGTTGATAGCGCTCGACGATCTTGGCTTCGTCCGAGTGCGGCGTGTTGCGCTGGTCCACGTTATCGGTGAGGTTGTCGGTTTCGACGACCAGCACATCGCCTTCCCAGCGCCCCGACGAATAGCCATTGCGGCCGGGCACACGATCAGCCTGGGGCGCGTTGCGATCACCGAAGTACACGCGGCGCGTTTCATTGTGCGCTTCGTACACGATCGTGATCTGCTCGGGCCGCTGGATGATTTCCATCGGATAACCACCCGAACCCAGCATCGAACCCGGCATGCCGGTGCCCAGGCACACGCCGCCCGGCGTATCGCCGGTCTTCGACACCAGCGCCTGATAGGCATCGACACGAGCCTTGGCTTCGGGCTTCAACGGCGGCGGCGGCGCCTGCACGGCCGTGGTGCCTCCCAACGCGGGCCGACCCGCATTGGTCCAGACTCCGGTAAAATCCGGCGGCGAAGCCGCGCTTGCGAGCGTGGCAAGCCCCACAGCCGAGGCGGCCAACGCCAGTTTTATAGTCCCCCGAAAATTCTGCATTTCTTCTATCGCTCCAGTGATGGATGGCCACGAAACCCTATAAGCGTAGGCGCACCTCCACAGGCTGTCAAAGTTCGCGAAAGGTTCCCGGCACGAAAAAAGACGCATTTTCCTTAATGTTCGGATACTGACATGAGTACACCCCTGCCCCGTCTGCCCGCTTTCTACCTGCCGCATGGTGGCGGCCCCTGCTTCTTCATGGACGACCCGCAGCGCACCTGGGTCGGGATGGCGAACTTCCTGCGCGCGCTGCCCGCCTTGTTGCCAATACAACCACGCGCCATTGTGGTGGTGTCCGGCCATTGGGAGACGCAGGGCTTTGCCGCCACGGCCAGCCCGAAGCCACCGCTGGTGTACGACTATTACGGCTTCCCGCCCCACACCTACCAGTTGCGCTACGACGCGCCCGGCGATCCGGCGCTGGCCGAGACCCTCGTGCAGCATCTGCGCGAGGCGGGCTTCACCGCCGCAACAGACCCCTCGCGCGGACTGGATCACGGCGTCTTCGTGCCGCTGAAGGTGATTTATCCGCAGGCGGATATCCCGGTCGTGGAGCTGTCGCTGGATAGCGGGCTGGATGCGGACCTGCATCTGTCGCTGGGGCACGCGCTGGCGCCGCTGCGCGATCAGGGCGTGTTGCTGCTGGGCTGCGGCATGAGCTTTCACAATCTGCGGGCTTTTGGCGACCCGCGTGCGCTGCCGCCATCCAAGCAGTTCGACGACTGGCTGACCGAAGCGGTGGCGCTGCCGGGCACGCAGCGCGCGGTGCGGTTGCGAGACTGGGCGCAGGCCCCGGCGGCCAGAATCGCTCACCCGCGCCATGAGCATCTGCTGCCACTGATGGTCAGCGCAGGGGCGAGCACGCAGCCGGGACGGCGCATCTACAACGAGTGCGTGTTGGGGTCGATGATTTCGGGGTTTGTCTTCGATTGACGCGCGATGCGCGCGGGCCTGCTCTTGCTCATCAGCGCGCGGATCGACTTGGCAACACCCCACTGTGTCGTCAGAAACGCCAGCCACAGACAACCACCGATCACCAGCGCAATGCTGATGCCTTGGGCATCCAGCGTCAGCGAGGGGATGTAGTCCTGCCAGGCGGCGTGGAGTATTTGCGAATCGGGATGCGCGGTGAGCCATGCCAGTTGATGCCAGATGCCGCCTTGCAGCGAATCGTGCATCTGCCGCAGCGTGGCCTCTGAGGTGATCATCGCCTGCAAGGCTGCGCCTTCGGCGTGGAAGGTGGCATCGCTGCTGGCCAAGTGATATCGCACCAGTTCATCGAGGCTGCCGCCGTGATAGCGGTTGGCGATGTCCTGGAAGGGGGCGATGTCTGCCAGCACCTGATCGAGCATGCCGCCGACGCGCTGACGATACTGCGCGAGGAAACCCGGCACACAGCCGCCGGCCACCGTGCCACAGACCAGCACGATGCGATCCGCGATACCGCCGAGAAACGACTGAGCCACGCGGGCAGTGTAGCCGCTTGCGGGCGCAACGCGATACTCTGCGCCGATGGATACCCCCTCGCCCACGGATGCGGCATCGCCCGCCCCTCTGCCGGACTCCCCGCAAACGATTTCGCCCTCGTATCGCCTCGCCGCGATGGATCAGGACTTTCTGCTCGGCGACTCGATGCGCGGCGTGCGCTTCTTGCTGGAATACGCCAAGGCCGATGAATTGCTGCGTGAGTGGCAGATACGCTCAACGATAGTGGTGTTCGGCAGCGCGCGCGTGCGCGAGAACGGCCCCGGCCGGCAGGGGTTGTGGTACGGGCAGGCGCGCGCCTTTGCGCGCATCGCCTCCGAACGCGGCGGCGCGAAGCTGCACAATGGCGATGGCCGCGACAATGTGATCGCCACCGGCGGCGGTCCCGGCATCATGGAAGCGGCCAATCGCGGCGCGGCCGATGCGGGCGCACCGACGATTGGCTTCAACATTTCGCTGCCGCATGAACAGCGGCCCAACGACTGCTCGACGCCGGAACTGACGTTTCGCTTCCACTACTTCGCGATGCGCAAGATGCATCTGGTGATGCGTGCGTCGGCGCTGGTGGTGTTTCCGGGTGGTTTTGGCACGCTCGATGAACTGTTCGAGATTTTGACGCTGCGTCAGTCGGGCAAGTCGCCGAAAATTCCGGTGGTGCTGTTCGATGAGGCTTACTGGCGCTCGATTCTGAATTTTGAAAAGCTGCTGGAAGCCGGGATGATCAGCGAGGCTGACCTTAGTCTGTATCGCTATGCCGAAAGCGCGGAAGATGCGTGGAGTCAGTTGCTGGCGCAGGGGCTGCGCGTTGCCGTGTGAGCCGTGATTCGTGCGCCGTGTGCAAACGCGCGCATCAGGCGCGTTGCTGGTCGCCGTCTATCGGAATCACTTGGCCTGAGATCATTCGCGCCGCATCGGAGGCCAGATACACCGCAAGGGCTGCGATGTCGTCGGGCTCCACCGCCTGACGGATCGACAGGCTGGCAAAGCCGATGTCTTTTTCTTCTTCGATGCTGCGTCCACTCTGACGGGCGCGGCCTTCGAACACGCGCTCCAGACGCTGCCCGGCCACGGGGCCGGGCGCAATCGCGTTGGCGCGGATGCGATGCGGTCCCAATTCCATCGACAGCGTTTTCGTGAAGCCGATCAGCGCCCACTTCGAGGCTGCGTAGGGGCTGCGGTTGGCGTAGCCGAAACGTCCGGCTGCGGATGACAGATTGATGATCGCGCCGCCGCCAGCCTGAATCAGATGCGCGATGGCATGGCGCGTGACATCAAAAGCGCCGGTGAGATTCACGCGCAGCACGGCGTCCCAATCGGCGGGGTCGAGTTCATGCACCGGGCGGGTCGGGCCGCCGATGCCGGCGTTGTTCACCAGCACGTCGAGGCCGCCCAGCCATTGCACCGCGTCGGCAACCATGCCGGCCACCGCCTGACGATCACCGACATCGCAGCATTGCACCTGCACGCCCGGCAACTGCTGCGCCACTTCGCGCAGCCGCGCCTGATCGATATCGCAGGTGAACACACGGGCGCCCTTGGCGTGAAAGGCCCGGACGATGGCAAGGCCGATGCCGGAAGCCCCGGCGGTGACGAGTACGCGCTGCATGGGTGGCAGTGTAGCCGCGTGCGCAAGGGCGCGTCATGTTCAACCTCGCCGTGCCTTGCCCGCGCTCATCGACTACACTTGCGCGGCCATGGCAGGCACGCTACTTGTTCTGAACTCAGGATCATCCAGTCTCAAGTTCAAGGTATTCCGGTTCGATACTCTCGAACCGTTGGCCTCTGGCGAAGTGGAATCCATTGGCGGCGAGGCCGCGTTTCGGATCGCACGGACTTCGGGCCAGAATCTGTCGAAGCCGAAGGCACTGCCCAAGGGTGCAAACCACGAGGCGGCGCTCGATGCAGTGCTGCGCGCGGTGACCGCGCCGGACACGGGCTGGTCGGTGACCGGCGTGGCGCACCGCATCGTGCATGGCGGCACGCTGTACACGCGCCCGGTGATCGTGACGCCTCGCGTGATACACGATCTGACCTCGCTGATACCACTGGCCCCGCTGCACCAGCCGCATGGACTGGCGGCGATTGCCGCCTCCGACAAGCTGATCGCCGACGTGCCGGACGTGGCCTGCTTCGACACGGCCTTTCACGCCGGCATCGGCGAAGTGTTCCGCACCTTCGCGATTGAAAAGCCGCTGCGTGATGCGGGCGTGCGGCGCTATGGGTTTCACGGGCTGTCGTTTGAATGGATCGCGCGGGTGCTGGCGCAACAGCATCCGGATTTGGCGCGCGGGCGCGTCGTGATCGCGCATCTGGGCAATGGCGCCAGTCTGTGCGCGCTGCACGATGGCCGCAGCGTGGATACGACGATGGGACTGACCGCGCTCGATGGTCTGCCGATGGGCACGCGCAGCGGCAGCATCGATCCGGGCGCGGTGCTGTACGCGCAGCGTGCGCTGGGCATGCGGCCCGATGAGATCGAAGCCTCGCTGTATCAGCGCTCGGGTCTGCTTGGTCTGTCGGGGTTGACCAACGATGTGCGCGTGCTGCTGACAAGCGATGATCCGGCGGCGCGCTTTGCGCTGGATCACTTCGCACTGAAAGTGTCACAGTTCACCGCGATGATGGCGGTGTCGATGGGCGGCATCGACGCACTGGTGTTCACCGGCGGTATTGGCGAACACGCCACGCCGGTGCGCGATGCGATAGTGGCGCGCCTGAAACCGCTGGGCGCGTTCAAGGTTCTGGTAATGACTTCGAATGAGGAGACGATGATGGCCGTGCATGCAAGGACGCTGATAGAGGACAACGAATGACCACGCTTTCAAACGAAGAGCTGCGCCGCATCGATGGCTGGTGGCGCGCCGCGAATTACCTGACGGTGGGGCAAATCTATCTGCAAGCCAATCCGTTGTTGCGCGAACCGCTGACGCCGGCGCACATCAAACCTCGACTGCTGGGGCATTGGGGCACATCGCCGGGCCTGAATCTGATCTACGCGCATCTGAACCGGCTCATCAAGCGCGATGATCTGAATGTGATTTACATGGCCGGGCCGGGACATGGAGGTCCCTCATTGCTCGCAAACACCTGGCTCGAAGGCAGTTACACGCAGGCGTGGCCGGAGGTAACGCAGGACGAATCCGGCATGTTGCGGCTGTTCCGCCAGTTCTCGACGCCGGGCGGCGTGCCCAGTCATGTGAGCGTGCCGACGCCGGGCTCGATCCACGAGGGCGGCGAATTGGGCTATGTGCTGATGCACGCCTATGGCGCAGTGATGGACAACCCCGATCTGCTGGTGGCGGCGGTGGTCGGCGATGGCGAAGCGGAAACCGCGCCGTTGTCGGGCAGTTGGAAGAGCGTGCATTTCATCAACCCGGCGCGTGATGGCGCGGTGCTGCCGATCCTGCATCTGAATGGCTACAAGATCGCAGGGCCAACCGTGCAGGGGCGGCAGGATGATGAGGAACTGCGTCAATACTTCAAAGGGCAGAGCTTCACGCCGTACTTTGTAACGGGCGATGATCCGCAGATCGTGCATCAACAATTTGCGGCGACGCTGGAAGCGGCGCTGCTGGACATTCGCGCGATTCAGCAACGCTTGCGTGCGCCCGGCGCTGCGATCACACGCCCACATTGGCCGATGATCGTGCTGCGCACACCGAAGGGTTGGACCGGACCCAAGGTGGTGGATGGCGTGAAGATCGAAGGCACGTTCCGCTCGCATCAGGTGCCGGTGTCGGAAGTGAAAACCAACGCGGCGCATCGGGACATTCTCGAACAGTGGATGCGCGAATACCGGCCCGAAGAATTGTTCGACGAACGTGGCCGGTTGCGCGAGGAGTATCAACAACTCTCACCCTCCGGCGCGCGGCGCATGGGCGCCAATCCTTCGGCAAACGGCGGGCTGCTGCGCAGGCCACTGCAATTGCCGGACTATCAAGGCTATGCGGTGAAGCTGTCGCCGCGTGCGGCGCAGCGCATGGAGTCCACGCGCGTGCTGGGCGCGTGGCTGCGCGACATCTATCGCGACAACCCGGATTCCTTCCGCCTGTTCTGCCCGGATGAAACCAACTCCAATCGTCTGGGTGCGGTGTTTGAAGTGTCGGACCGTTGTCTCGTGGGCAACATCCTGCCCGGCGACGATCATGTTTCGCCTTCGGGCCGCGTGATGGAAGTGCTCAGCGAGCATTGCTGCCACGGCTGGCTGGAAGGCTACACACTCACCGGACGGCACGGCCTGTTCGCCACCTACGAAGCCTTTGCGATGGTGGCCACATCGATGGCGGTGCAGCACTCCAAGTGGATCGAGCACTCGCTGCATGTGCCGTGGCGCGCGCCGATTGCGTCGATGAACTATCTGCTCACTTCCACCTGCTGGCGCAACGATCACAATGGCTTCAGCCATCAAGGTCCCGGCTTCATCGACACCATCATTCACCGCAAGCCTGTCGTAGCGCGCGTGTATCTGCCACCGGACGCCAACTGCCTGCTATCAGTGGCCGATCACTGTCTGCGCAGCACGAACCTGATGAACCTGATCGTGATCGACAAGCAGCCGCAACTGCAATGGCTGTCGATGGACGAGGCGCGCGAGCATTGCGCACGCGGCGCGGCGGTGTGGCCGATGTATAGCAACGAGCCGGAACAGCCGGACGTGGTGCTGGCCTGCGCGGGGGATATCGCCACGCAGGAAACCATCGCTGCGGCGTGGCTGCTGCGTCAGCACGCGCCGGAATTGCGCGTGCGCGTGGTGAACGTCGTGGACCTGATGCGGCTGTGTCCGACTACGCGTCACCCTCACGGCATGGACGACGCTGCCTTCGCCGATATCTTCACGCCCGATGCGCCGGTGGTGTTCGCGTTCCACGGCTATCCGGGGGTGGTGCATGACCTGCTGCACGGACGCGAGGCCGCGCATGAGCGTTTTCATGTGCGCGGGTATCGTGAAGAAGGCACGACGACGACGCCCTTCGACATGGTAGTGCTCAATGGCACGAGCCGTCTGCATCTGTGTCTGGACGCGCTGCGCTATGCGCCCGGCGCCACGCAGCGTCATGCCGCCTTCGGCGACTGGTGCCGGCAATCACTCGCGCGGCACACGGCTTACATCCGCGAACACTTCGAGGATTTGCCGGAGTTTCGCGACTGGACGTGGAGTTAGAGCAACGCGCCGCTACTCGACGCGGCGCACCGAAATGATCTTCACCGGCTGTTGCAGCATCTGCCCTTTCATCGCCTCGCTCTGCGCTTCTTGCTTGCGAGGCAGCAGCAGTATTGTGCGCACGAGGTCCATGCCCGAGAACACATTGCCGAACACTGCATAGCCCGGATCGCCGGTGGCCGGATCGCCGTCCATTGAAAGCAGGCCGCCGACGATGAAGAAGAAATCCGCCGTGGCGGTGCCAGGGTCCAGACGCGCCATCGACACCGCGCCATCGACGCTGTGCAGGCCGGTGTCGGCGGGGGATTCATGCGCGATGGGCGGCAGGACTTTGTCGCGGTTGCCGGCAAGACCGCCTTGCACCAGACCGAACTTGCCCTCATCGCCGATCGTCACCGCGCGATAGATGGTGGAGCCGTCGAAGCGTTTGTCGTCCACATAGCGCAGGAAATTGCCGGCGGTGATCGGCGCGCGCTGCGTTTGCAGTTCGATGCCGATGTCGCCCAGGTCGGTGTGCACCAGCACGCGCGTGGTTTCGAATGTGCCGGTCGGCTCCGCGCCGGGCGCTGCTTCGACGCTGGCGGCTTCAACACCGACCGCCGCATCGGTCTGAGCGTCCTCGCCGGCAAAACCCGGCGAGGCCATCCATGCCAGCGCAATCAGCAGCGCCGAAACCGCTCGCGCGCCGGCCCACTGCTTGATACCGCGTGACATGGAGCAAGCTCCTCAGGCCGGCGCCGGATAACGATAGCGCCCTGCCCCACCCGCCAACTGCGCGGCGGCGAAGTCCCAATTGGCGAGCTTGTCGAACCAGGTGCCCAGGAAGCGATCACGCTCGTTCCTGTAGTCCAGATAGTACGCATGTTCCCAGACATCGCACACCAGCACGGGCACGGACGAACTGCCCAGCCACGGCAGGTCCGCATCGTGCGTGGTCACCACTTGCAGCTTGCCCTCATTGGCGACAATCCACACCCAGCCGGAGCCGAACTGCGCCGCACCCTTCGTGACGAACTCCTTTTTCAGCGCTTCGAGGCTGCCGAAAGAGGCGTCGATGGCCTGCTGTATCGCGCCGCCGGGCGCAGCGGCCCTGGGCGTCATCGACTCCCAGAAGAAAGCGTGATTCCACGCCTGAGCGGTGTTGTTGAACAGCTTGGCGTCACCGCGCTTCTTCGCATCGGCGATCAGTTCCTCCAGCGACAACGTGGAGTCGCCGGCGACCTCGTTCATCACCGTGACATAGCGCTGGTGATGCTTGCCGTGGTGGGTCTGCATCGTCACCGTGCCGATCACCGGCTCCAGGGCATCGTGGGCGTAGGGAAGCGGGGGAAGCTTGTACATGGATCACTCCGTCTTGCTGGGGGTTCTGGCCCCTGGTTGGCGCCACACTTTACCAGCACCGCGCGCGGTGTTCGACAGACGGCGGCAAGACAGGTACTTTTGTCTGCTTTGAGGGAGCAAACGAATGACCCAGCGCCTGCACATTGATTTCGTGTCGGATGTGGCCTGCCCGTGGTGCGTCGTTGGTCTGTACGGCCTGCAGGAAGCGCTGCGGCGGACCGATGGCCAGATTCAGGCCGACATCCATTTCCAGCCCTTTGAACTGAACCCGACTATGGGACCCGAAGGGCAGAACGTGGACGAGCACATCGCGCAGAAATACGGCGCAGGGGCGCAGCAACTGGAAGCCAGCCGCAAGATGCTGCGCGAACGCGCCGCCGGCGTGGGCTTCGAGTTCAACCAGAACCTGCAAAGCCGCATATACAACACCTTCGACGCGCATCGCCTGCTGCATTGGGCCGGCACGAAGAACCGGCAACTGGAATTGAAGCGCGAACTGTTTCGCGCGAACTTCACCGACAACGCCGATGTATCCGATCCTGAAATCTTGACGGCGGCGGCCGTGGCTGCGGGCCTCGATGCCAACGAAGCCCGCGACGTGCTGCGCTCGCAGCGCTACGCCGAAGACGTGCGCAAGGCCGAACAGCTCTGGCAGTCGCGCGGCATCCAGGCCGTGCCCGGCATGGTGATCAATGGCAAGTGGCTGATCTCGGGTGGTCAACCGCCCGAAGCGATCGAACAGGCGCTGCGCAACATCGCCGCCACAGCCTCCGGTCAGGCGAGCTGACCTCACGGCCTTGCGCTAATTCATGGCAACGCTGGAGATAGTGCTGGCGATGCTGGGGTCGGTCGTGGTCAGCGGCCTGCTGATGCGCGCGCTGCCCATTGCAATCCCGCTGCCGCTGCTGCAAATCGGACTCGGCGCGCTGATCGCCACATTCACCGCCGGAGCGGTGAAGCTCGATCCGGCGATCTTCTTCCTGCTGTTTCTGCCGCCGCTGCTGTTTCTCGACGGCTGGCGCGTGCCGAACGAAGGATTGCTGCGCGACCGGGGCATGATCCTCGCATTGGCGCTGGGCCTCGTCGTCTGCACGGTGCTGGGCATGGGCCTTTTCATCCACTGGATGATTCCGGCGATGACGATGCCCGCCTCGTTCGCGCTGGCCGCAATCATCTCGCCTACCGATCCGGTAGCGGTTTCTGCGATCACCAATCGCACCGCATTTCCGCCGCGCATGCAGCATGTGCTGGAAGGCGAATCGCTGCTGAACGACGCATCGGGTCTGGTGTGCTTTCGTTTCGCGGTGACTGCGGCGATGACGGGCACGTTCTCGCTGTCGGCGGCGGCGCTGAGCTTCGTGCATCTGGCCGTGGCCGGCGTGGTTGTCGGCGTCGCGCTGACCTTCGGCATCCTGTGGCTGAAGAACCAACTGAGCCGTCGCTTCGGCGAAGAAAGCGGCTCGCAGGTGCTGCTGAGTCTGCTGATTCCCTTTGCCGCGTACATGGTTGCCGAGCAGATTGGCGGTTCGGGCATTCTCGCCGCCGTCGCAGCCGGCATCACGATGAGCTACATGGAACTGACCGGCGCGGCGCTGGGCCACACGCGAATGCAGCGCGCCGCCGTGTGGGACACGGTGCAGTTTGCGTTGAACGGCGTGATGTTCGTGCTGCTGGGCGAGCAGTTGCCCAGCATCCTTCGAAGTTCGGTGCACGTGGTGCGCGAGGCCGGTCATCATGATCCGCTCTGGCTGATCATTTACATCCTGGCGATCAATGCCGGACTGATCGCACTGCGATTCGTCTGGGTGTGGGTGTCGCTGCGCGTGGGTCAATTGCTGGCCGATACAAAGCCCGGCGCAACCGCGCCAAGGTCCAGCGCACGCCGCATCGCCGCGATGTCGCTGGCCGGCGTGCGCGGCACGATCACGATGGCCGGCGTGCTGACGCTGCCGCTGCTGCTGCCCGGCGGCGCGCCCTTCCCCGCGCGTGATCTGACGATATTTCTCGCCAGCGGCACGATCATTCTGTCGCTGCTGACGGCCAATGTATTCCTGCCCCGCCTGCTGCGCGGAATCGAAATCCACGAAACACGGCGGATCAAGACGCTGGACCATATTCGCGTGATCGCCGCCGAAGCGGCCATCAAGGCGATACAGCAACAACTGGAAAGCGGTTTGGGCGATCCGCAAGACCCGGATTTGCATGCCGAAGCGGTGGCGCGTGTGATAGAGATATACCGTCGGCGCATTGACGGCAGTTCGGACACGGGCGAAACCGCCGTGCGCCTGCGCCGCAGCGATGAGATCGAACGCCAACTGCGCCTCACCGGGCTGCGCGCCGAGCGCGATACGGTGTTTGCGATGGCGCGTGCGCAGCAGATGTCCGACGAAGTTTCCCGGCATCTGGTGCGCGAGATCGATTTGATGGAAGAACGGCTGAGCTAGAAAACCAAGACATCGGAGATTGACATGACTCACCGCAACCCTCCCCTGGCCGCCCTGTTGGGGGTGATTGGATTGTTCACGCTGGGCGTTGTGACGCCCGCTCTTGCTGCGGCTCCGGGAGGCGCAAGGGCGCCGGCCGCCGCGCCCTGTGATCGCGCCTGCCTGCAAGCCATACTTTCGCAGTACGTCGATGCCGTGCTCGCGCATGAGCCTTCGCGTCTGCCGCTGGCGGAAAATGCACGCGTCACCGACAACGGGCTACAGGTGAAGCTCGGTGAAGGTCTGTGGAACTCCGTCACGGGCGCGGGCGGCTTTCGGCAGGACTACATCGACACGCAGCGGGAAATCGCCGCCAGTCATGTGATGTTCCGCGAGGGCGCCAATCAAATGCTGCATTCGGTGGTGCTGCATGTGCGCGATAAGAAAATCACCGGCATCGAAACACTGAACGAGCGCGTGACGCCAGACTCGCGCTGGCAGCCCACGATGCTGAGTCAGCCCTTGGCGCGCATGAACGATCCGGTGTCAGCCGAGCAACGCGATTCGCGGCCCACGATGATCCGCACCGCACTCACATACACCGAAGGTCTGCGCATCGGCAGTTTCGTGCGCGCGCCCACACCGTTTGCAACCGACGCCTATCGCATCGAGAACGGCGCGTTCATGGCCGGCGCGGGCTGTCCGCGCGAGCCCTGCTCCGACATCCTGAGGCAAACCATCATCGAACATCCGGATGTAACGGCCAGCATCGCCGCCGTGGATGAGGAAAACGGCACGGTGCTGCTGTGGATGAACTTCGGCGACACCCGATCCTATGGCCCTGGCAATGCGCTGGTGACGCTGGAAGCATTCAAGGTGTGGGGCGGTGAAATCCATGTGGTTCACGCCTTCTTTTCAACGCTGCCGGTATCCACGCAGCGCGGTTGGCCTTCTTCCGATCCGATGCCTTCGCTGCTGGAATATCGCGTGCAGCACAATGAGGACGTGAAGGCCATCGAAAACCTGCTCGTCGAATATGGCCGCACGCTGGATCAACGCGACTTCGCCGCTTATTCGCGATTGTTTGCCAAACAAGGCGAATGGGAAGGCGCACAGGGCATATTCAAAGGACCGGCGACGATCCAGACGGAGATGGAAAAGATTTTCGCCAGGGCCCGCGACATTCCGAAAGGCAACAATTTTCATGTGATGTCGAACTTCATCATCGACGTGAAAGGCGACCGCGCCACTGCCGATTCGATGTTCGTGTTCCATGTCTTGCAGGGCGGCAAGCCCGTGCCGAACACCGCCGGACGTTATCGCGACATCCTGATACGCGAAGACGGACAGTGGCGTTTTCTGCGCAGAGTGGCGCGTGGTCCGTGAAGATATCCGCACCGCAGAGACTCGACGAATGAAGTTGCTCGTTCTTGGCGCAGGCGGCACCGGCGGCTACTACGGCGGCCGGCTCGCCGAAGCCGGCGTGGATGTGCGCTTCCTGGTTCGGCCGGCTCGCGCCGAAAACCTGGCGCGCAACGGGTTGGTGATCCGCAGCCCCGTGGGCGACGTGCGCATGAAGGTTCAAACCTTGACGACCGCCGATTCGCCGGTGGATGCGGTGCTGCTGTCGTGCAAGGCTTACGATCTCGACAGCGCAATGGACGCCATCGCACCGGCAGTGGGACCGGCCACGCTGGTGCTGCCGATGCTGAATGGACTGCGCCACTTCGATGCGCTCGACAAACGCTTCGGGCGCGAGCGCGTGCTGGGCGGTCTATGCCACATCGGCGCAACGCTGGATGCCGATGGCGGCATACGTCACCTGAACAGGCAGCACCGGCTCACACTCGGGCCACGCATTCCCGCACAAACCGGCGCGGCGCGCGCACTGAACGAGGTGTTGAAGCAAGGCCGCTTCGAACTGCGCTACAGCGACAACATCCTGCAAGAGATATGGGAGAAGTTTTC
>JAITMN010000157.1 GCA_031277355.1 Nevskiaceae bacterium
CGCGCGAAGATCGTGTTCGCCTCGCGCCTCACGCTCTGACTTTGAGTTTGGCGGCGTAGTCGCGCGCCTTCTGGCGATACGCCTCGCAGCCGTGCTGCATTCTTTCGATGTCGCGCGGTTGCACGGCGCGCACCACCTTGCCCGGCGCGCCCATCACCACCGAGCCGGGGGCAATCACCGTGTTCGGTGTGATCAGCGCACCGGCGGCGATCAGACTGCCCGCGCCGATCTGCGCGCCATCGAGCACGGTGGCGCGATTGCCGATCAGACAGCCATCTCCGATCTGGCAGCCGTGCAACATCACGCCATGCCCAATCGTTACATTGCAACCGATGAGCACCGGCACGCCGGGGTCCACGTGGATGATGCTGCCATCCTGCACATTGCTGCCCTCGCCGATGCGTATCCATTCGTTGTCGCCGCGCAGCACCGCGCCGAACCACACGCTGCATTCGTGGCCCAATTGCACCGAGCCGATCACATCGGCGCTGGGCGCAACGAAACACTGCGCGGCAAGGTCGGGGTGGCGGTCGCCGTAGTCGTAGATCATCGTATTACTCCTGCATAACGAACCCGGCCCCGTCGCAGTTCGATCTCATGCGTGGCGTGGCGCGGCCACTCCGAATCGTAGTGCGTGGCGATCATCACCGTGATGCCGGCGTCGATCTCCTGTTCCAGCGCCTGCTGGAACGCGGTGCGCGCGGCGCCCGACAAGCCGGTGTAGGGTTCATCGAGCAGCATCAGCTTGGCGGCCGTGACAGCAGCGCGTGCGAACAGAACGCGGCGCACTTGTCCGTAGGACAACTCGCCCAGCGTGCGCTGCTCGAACTCGGTGAGTTGATGGCGCTTGAGCACGCGCCGCGCACGGCGCAATTCGGCGGCGGTGGCCGGCTCGTTCAGGCCGTAGCTGGCGTGCAGACCCGACACCACGGTGTCGAGCACGGTGAGATAGCGCGGATAATCGGCCTGCAATTGCGGCGCGACGAAACCCGTGCGCTCCTTGAACACCGACACCGGCACGCCTGCGCCAATGCCGGCGCGCAGAATTTCGCCGCCGAACGCCGCGTGATGATCGCCATACACGGCGCGCAGCAGCGTGGACTTGCCGCTGCCGTTCACGCCATGCACCACCCAACATTCGCCACGGCGCAGCGTGAAGTTGATATCGCGCAGCACGGGTTTTTCGTCCATGTAGATATCGACGTTGCGGAAGGTGACCAGCGCCGCGCGCTCAACCGCACGCTTCCTGCGCACGCCATCGCGCGTTGCACGCGCACCGCTCTCCAACGCCGTCGCGATGGCCTTGGCCGTCGCGCGGCCGGAGTACACGATGCGGCCACCCTCCAATCGCAGCAGATGATCCACACCGGGCGGCAAATCCTCGATGCGATGCGCGGTGCTGACGCGCAGCAGCCGCGTTGAACGCAAGCCCGCGAGCAGACCGCGTGCGCGCTCCCGGTTCGCGCCATCAAGACCCGTGAGCAACTCATCGAGCAACAGCACCTGTGGCCGCGTCGCCAGCGCTCGCGCCAGCAACACCAGTCTGCGTTCACCGAACGACAGCGACAGAAACCGCCGCGCCGACAACGCCGCAATACCCGCGCGCTTCAACAGCGCATCGGCGCGCCGCCGCTGTGTGACACCATAGCGCTGCAAGGGAATGTCGGTGCGATACAGCCCGGTAGCCACCACTTCCCACGCCAGATAATCCCAGCCGTAGCGCTGATAGCGATCCTGCCGCTCGGGTCCGACATAGGCGATGGCGTCCTTGGCCTCCGCCGGTTCGTTGAACCACTGCCCACCGACGCGATAGCGCCGCGCGGGCAGCGCATCGGGTTTGGATGAGGACGCCGGCATCGGCGTCGGCCAGACATCACCGGCCAACACCTTCAGCAACTGCGTTTTGCCCGCGCCATTGCCGCCGGCAACCAGCCAGTGCTGGCCCGCCGTCAGGTGCCAGCAGATGTTGGTGAGGATGCGGCGACCGCCGCGCTCCAATTGCAGGTCATTGAGTTCGATGTCCAAGGCGCGTACAGCATACGCGACGAATCAGCGTTGCTGCGCGCGGCGCGGCGCGGATTGGCGGCGTTGCGCCAGCACCGCCACGGGTTCGTCCTCATCGTCCTCGCCAACATCATCGAAGCGCAGCGTCGCGCGGATATGCGCGTGGCGCTGATGGAACTCGGCCAGCGCCGCATCCTGCCGACGCGCAAGAATCGCATCGGTGAGGCCGTGCTGAAACGCGGTGTACCACGCCGGCGAGGGAAACTGCCCGTAGACCCGCAACGACAAGGTCTTCACCAGCACCGCGCGTGTGGTCAGTTCGGTGAACGCCGGCACATCGTGAATCGCCGCCAGCAGAATCAGGTATTCGATACCCAGCAGATGTGCGGCCGAAGCGTCCTCATCCACCTGCGTCTGCGCGTTCAGGTGCATTTCGATCAACCGGCGTTGTCGCAGCGGCAGCGTGCGCGTAGGCGCGGACAACTCGCGGACGATATGCGTCATCGTGGCGTGCAGCACTTCAAACACGTCACGCGCTTCCTTCGGCGAAGGCTCGTGAACGCGCGAGGTTTGATGCGGCGTGATATCCACATAGCCTTCCATCGCCATGTGTTCCAGCACGCTGCGCGTGACGGTGCGGCTCACGCCGAACAGTTGTTCCAGTTCGGTTTCGCTGATTTGCGCGCCGGCCTCCATGCGGCCATCGGCGATGCCGCGCCACAGCCAGTTGTAGATCAGCGCCTTGACGCCAGCCGGCGGCCCGCTTCTCAGGCGGTCGCTGGGCAATGCGCGCAGCGCGGGCGATAAATGCCGGTGACGAATCGCGCCATCCATTGCCAACTCATCGCTCCCTGAGCGCCTCGCCAGCCCGGTTCAGCGGCTTGAGCAGATAGGCCAGCACGGTCTTGCGTCCGGTGCGTATCTCGGTGGAAGCCACCATGCCGGGCATGATCGAATGTTGCTTGCCATCGGCGGTTTCCAGATACGCCTTCTCGGTGCGAACCTGCACGCGATAATAAGTGCTGCGCCGATCCACTTCGTCGATCTGACTGTCGGGCGAAACGGTTTCAACCTTGGCAGGCAGTGAGCCATAGATCGAACTGTCGTAGGCGGTGATTTTGACGTTGGCTTCCTGACCGGGCCGAATGAATGCGATGTCGCGCGGGCTGACGCGCGCTTCGACCAGCAATTGATCGCCCAGCGGCACGATCTCCATCAACACGCCGCCGGGCGCGACGACGCCGCCGATGGTCGATACGCGAATCTCCTTCACGATGCCGCGCACCGGCGAGTGAATCTCGGTGCGCTCCAATGTGGCCGCGCGACCTCGCACGATCTGCTCCATCGGCTCCAGCTCCGCCATCGTCGCGGCGAAATCTTTTTTCAGCGCCACGTCGTATTCCGAGCGCGTGGCGTTGATGCGCGTATTCAGATCGGCCACCTGCGTGCGCAGGCGCAGCACTTCCACGTCATTCGTGGCGCCCTGCGCAAGCAGCGGCAGCGCAAGCTGAAGCTGCTCATTGGCAAGCCGCCGCTGTTCTTCCAGATCGGCCAGCGTCTGCGTGATCGCGCTGCGGTTCTCGCGAAATGCCGCCTGCTCACGCGCCGCGACATCCGGTTCGGCCAGGACCTCCGGCGGGAATGTGACGCTGGCGGCCTTGTGCATCTCGGCATCGAGACGCGCAGCGCGGGCTTTGAGTCCCACGATCTTCGCCCTGGCCTCGCCGGTGGTGGCTTCGGCCAGCACCGGATCGAGTTTCGCCAACACCTGATCGTTCGCCACTTCATCGCCTTCACGCACGTCGAGCCGCGAGACGATGCCGCCTTCCAGACTTTGAATCATCTGCGAGCGCGTGTAGGGAATGACTTTGCTGTCGCCAACGGCCACTTCGTCGATCTTCGCAAACGCCGCCCAGCTCACGAACACCACCACCACGGTCAGCAGCAGCCAGAACAGACGACGATGAGCGCGATCGGCCGGTGAACGAGTCGCCGCGCGGAATGGATCAGCCATGAACGCCTCGCTGTGCAGTCACCGGCGGTTTGCCGCCTGCGCTGCTGCCACCTGCCGGGGCCGAATTGCCCGATAGTTTGCGCAGCGCTTCATCGCGCGGCGCATCGAGCACGATGCGCCCGCCATCCACGACGATCACACGCTGCACGATGGAAAGAATCTGATAGCGATGCGTGGCCACCACCATCGTGCGCTGCCCCAGCCACAGGCCCAGGTTTGCGATCACCTCACGCTCGGTGGCCTCATCGAGCGAGGCTGTGGGCTCATCGAGCAGCACCACATGCGGTTCGCGCAGAATCAATCGCGCCAGCATCAGCGCTTGTTTTTGTCCGCCCGACAGACCCACGCCGCTTTCGCGCAATTTCAGATCAAGGCCATGCGGCTGATTCAGCAGCAGCCGATCCGCGCAGGCAATCTTCATCGCGCGCTGAATCGTGGGATCATCGGCCAGCGGCGCAGCGATCAGCAGATTCTCGCGCAGCGTTCCCAGAAACAGACTGGAATCCTGAAGCAGACAACCCACGGAGCGGCGCACGTCGGCCACGTCGATCAAGTCCAGCGGCGTGCCGTCGAGCAGGATGCGTCCCTGCTGCGGCTGCGCCATGCCCGCGAGCAAACGCAGCAGCGTGGACTTGCCCGCACCGGTGCGCCCCAGCACCGCGATGCGCTCGCCGGGCTTGATCGACAGCGACGCCACATCCATCGCCAGCCCCTCTTCGGGACCGTAGGCGTACTGCACCTTGTCGAAGCGATAACCGCCGGCCAGCGCGGGCTTGTGATAGCGATCCTTGTGCGGATCGTGATCCACCGGCAGCGTAAGCAGGCGATCAAGGCCCTCCTTCGCCACCTTCGCGTTCTGCAAGCGCGACAGCGCCGCCGGAATCTGCGCCAGCGGCGCCAGCGTGCGGCTGGTCAGGATCGAACAGGCGATCACGGTACCGGTTGATAGTCCGCTTTGAAGCACGCCATACACACCGGCGATGATCACGCCGGTATACGCCAGATTCTGCGCGGTGCCCGAAAAGCTCATCAGCATCGCGGCCAGATGCCGCTGACGCAGCGATATTTCGCTGGAACGCTGATTGGCCTTGTGCCACAAACCGCGAAACCGTGGTTCGGCTTGCAGCGATTTGATGTCTTCGACGCGATACACCGATTCCATCAATATCGCATTGCGCAGCGCCGATTCGGCCATGCCTTCGGTGGAAAGTTTCGCCAGCGGATACTGTGCGATCAAACCGGGCACCACGACCAGCGGCGCGGCAATCAACGGCACCAGCGCCAGATTGCCGCCGATCAATCCGATCACGCCGATGAAGGCGAACACGAAGGGAATGTCGAGCAGCACGCCAAAGGCGGTGGACGTGAGCAATTCGCGCACCTGTTCAAAGTCGCGCATCTGCGCAATCAGCGAACCGGGCGAGCGAGGCCGCGCATCGTTGCGAATGTCGAGCAGACGCGAATAGAAGAAGTCCGACAGTTCAAGGTCGGCCTTCTTGCCGAAGTGATCGGTGATAGACGCGCGCGTGACGCGCAGACCATATTCCAGCAACAGCGCAAAACCCACGCCGAGCGCCAACACCCACAGCGTATTGATCGAACGGGCCGGCACCACGCGATCCCACACCTGCATCGAAAACAGCGCGGTGGCGATGCCGAGCATGTTGCCCACCAGCGATCCTGCGCCCAATTCCAGCACCAGCTTCTTGTTTCGCGAAAACAGTTCGCGCAACCAATCGCGGCCCGGAGCGGGCGCGTAATCGCGGACGCGCTCATCCACCTGCGAGGCGGCGGGCTGCAACAACAACAACCGATGCGGCACATTGCCGCCGCTGGGGCCGCCCTGATCATCGTGAGGAATGATGCGCGCGCGGCTCACGGCGCCGGCGATGCTCATCTCTCCGGTCATCGTGCCGTCTTCGGCAATCGCCGTGACGAGCATGATGCCGCCGTCCACTTCGACGAGGAAAGGCCACAGCGCCTTGGGAACGGCGGCCGGTTGCGTCGTCGTGAAGGTGCCTTCCAGACCGGCGGCGCGCGAAAGCGCCAGTATCTCCGCCTCGCGTTCGATGTCGGGCGACCAGGCCGCTGCACGCCGCAGCGCTTCGGGCGAAGCGGCCACGCCCAAACGCTTGGCCACCAGCAGGATGGCTTCGACCCAGTGCGTCATCGAAGGCGATGTCTGACTCAAGCCCACGCTCTGACGCGCAGCCGTGGGTTCCGGCTGCGGCGCTTGCGCGTCCTGATCCATCATTGCGTTCGGGTTTTCCTGATCCATTTGTTTAGCGTCCTTGCCGCTGCGTCCTAATTGCCAGTGTCCGGCGCCTCTCGTTGTAGCAGGCCGACCAATTCGCCCTGTAACACCAGCGCCCTCATCGCCGCGGTGGCGGCATCGCCCGTCGCAACGATTTGTTCGGCCTCCGCCGAATGAATTTCACGCTCGGCGTTGATCACATCGCCCAGCGCGCGTTTGTCGAGAATGTATTCCTGCCAGTACAGATCGCGGGTCTGAAGCCACAGCGACGAAACCCCGCGCAGATCGTTGAGACGGCGGCGCGCCCCCTCTTCTTCACGCGCAGCCACCAGCCATCCGGTGCGCACTTCCAATCGCCGCGCTTCCAGTTCCTGCTCAGCCGCCGCGCGTTCGGCATTGGCCGCCGCCACGCGCTGACGCGCCGCGCCACCCAGCGAAATGCCGCCCCGCACCGACAGCCCATACCAGGTGGCGTCGTTGGCGCTGGCCTGACCGGTGGAGAACGTGCGATTCACGCCGACGCCAATCGTCGGATAACGCTGCGCTCGCGCGGCTTTCACGCTGTCTTCGGCCGCATCGAGTGAATGGTGGGCCATCTGGATCACCGGCGTTTGCTCGAAATCCGGCGTGCCGCGCCTGCGATTGGCCACAAGATCATGCACCTGCTGAAGCGGCGCCAACCGCGTGGGCGCAACGCCGATCAATTCGATGAGCCGGCTCACCGCCGCATCCACCGCGGTCGTGGACTGCTCGGCGTCGATGCCGGCGCGCTGCACGGCGATGTTGGCCGCGTTGAGGTCGGAGCGGTCGGAAAGCCCCGCCTGCGTGCGCTGGTCGATGCGCTGCTGCACCTGCTGCATCGCGGTGATCGCGCCCTGGGAGGCCACCAGACGCTCCTGCGCCACCACGGCGTCCACGTAGGCCGACAGCGTCGCCTCCGCCACCTTCTCCACGGTATCGAGGCGATTGGCCTGCGCGGCTTCCTGCATGTTCTTCGCGGCCCGGATGCGGGCGGAGGTCAGACCGAAATCCACAAGCGGCTGGTCGATGCCCAAATTGCCGCGCACCGCCCATTCGTTGTCGGCAAGGCCATAGCTGCGGCCATAACCCGGCCCCAAGCCGTATTGAATCGTGGGCCAGCGGTCGGATTTGGCGAGCGCCACTTCGGCCTCGCGCCGCGCGATCAGCGCCACGGCTCCGAGAATTTCAGGGTGGCGCGCAATGGCCAGCGACACCGCCATTTGCGGCTCCAGCACGCCGGGATAAACGCGAATGTCCTGACCGGAAAAGGCCAATGCGCCCTGCGAAACCGTGCCAGAAACGTCTACCGGCGCAGCTCCCGGCTGCTGCGCCACGGCAATCGGCCCCAGCAGCAGCGCGCACGCCATCAGCAGCGGCAACCGCCTTCCTTGGTCCCATCGGGTCGCAAACCTGCACATAGCAGCGGTATTCTGCTTTGGCTTGGTCTGGATAATCAAGAACTTAAAAAAATCCCTTGATAAGCCTCTGCCGCGGGCGGGGTATGATGCGGGCGATGACACGCCATCCCCATTCCCATCCCCGCCGGCTGGATTCTTCGCTTTGTGCTGCGCTGCTGGGCGCATGGTTTTGCTGCAGCGCCGTCGCGGCCGAGATTTCCTCCATGCCCACAGGCTGGTCGGTGCGCGGCGAAGGCGAGGGTGTGACCTTCTGGCCCAATGATCTGAAGGCCGACGAATTGCTGGAAATCTGGATCGGGCCACCTGCCAACCTGCAATCCGGCGTCAATTTGCAGAGCCAGTTGCCCCGGTTTCGCAGTGCGGCCGGAGTCGCCACAGGTAGCCCTTGCCAACCTCCGCAACCCGTGCCGGGCTTGGACGCGATCCAACAGGGCTGCATGGGGTCCGACGGCATCGTACTGACCGACATGCTGCTGCATCTGGGCCCGCCCGGTTACTTGCCAAGCCAAGGCCGTTTGTTGCGTATGCGTACGCGCGGCGCTGAGTTCCTGAACCGCCATGTGGATGGCATTGCCCAAACTTGGCAGATCGCCGCGCGAGGCGATCAGAAAGAACTGCTGAAACGCCACGGTCTGTCCGAATACCAATGGAAAGCCTTGCAGATCGAGAAGGCCATCCACACCGCGCCCGGCAAGGGCATTGCCGACAGCCAGATCGTCGGTATCTACGTCGCCCAGCAATATGCGCTGAATCCCGTGTCAAACGTGTTCGAGTACGAAAACAAATTCTGGTTGCTGCTCAAGAATGGCATGGCGTACCGGAATCCGAGTTTCCCGCCCGATGAGATCAACGCCGAAGCGTCGCTCAAGCTGGAGCCCGACAAGTGGCGGCAGTGGCGCAAGCCTTTTCTCAGCGACAAATATGAATACCTCACCTCCAATGGCGAGTGGGCGTCGCTGGGCACTGGCGCGCTGACTCAGCCGGCGCCCAATGGCACACGCTTGAGCGGCGAGTTCAGTTCGTACAGCAACTTCGGCACGATGTACACGGGCATGAGTTCAAGCCGTTCTTCGTGGTACTTCGGCGAGGATGGCCGCTTTCAAACTTCCTCCTCCGGCACGATTGGCTCCGGCTTGTTTGTCGAGACGACGGGCGTAACCGTCAGTTCAACCAGTTCGGCTGATGCCAAGGGGTCGCGCTCATCGACGTCCATCTCCGGGCGTCCCGGCAGTTCCACGTCAACGCCGGTGGCGGCCGGCGGCAGCAGCAGTTCCCGCAGCAATGACGGTTCGGATCGCCGCGGCACTTACAAGATCAAGGGCTGGGTGCTGGAACTGCACCGCGACAATGGTCAGGTGGATCGCCTGTTGATCAGCTTTTCCTTCCCGGCGAAGAGCGGGGAGGGTTTTACTTCCGTCAACATCGGCACGACGCAGTATTTCAAGCCACGGGAGAAGGATTAGATTTTCTTCCGGTTGCGAGTCTGCCCTGCGGCCATGAGTGCAGATTGGAATAAAGGCGCTTTGTCGATGAGCACATGAAAAAATCTCCACCCTCCGGACTGGTGACATTCATCGGCATCGTCTTCATCGCCTATGGCGGCTATGGCCTCGTTCGCTCGCTGTGGGCGGTATGGGTCAGCAGCGCGCTGTTTGGCGCGGTTGCGATGGCGACCGGAATCGGCGCCATCAGTAATCGTCGCTGGTCAAGGTATTGCGCTTATTTCGTCACCGCCACTCTGGCATGGAATTTGTTGTTCGGCGTGGCGTCGCACCTGCTGCGGCGGATCATGGATGACGCCTATGCGGAATCGGGTCCGTCGATCACGCGGTTTGCGCCCTTGCTTGCCATCCTCGCAACAGCGATGGTTTGCAGTTATGTGCTCAAATTGCGCTTCGGTCAGCCGGTTGCCCCGAAGATGCCCGGTCTGGGCAAGGGCTGGTTGCTGCTGCTGTCGCTGGTAACGATGCACATCGCATCCGCCCTCGTCAGCAAGGTGTATTTTGCCTGGATGACCGGTGCGATTGAATTTTCGTACCGCGCCTACAGACCCGCAGGAAACCCGCACCCGGCCACCTACACCCTCGACAGCAATCCGGTGGATTACTGGTGGGTGATGATCGGCTACGGGCTGTTTGCCGTGGGGATGCTCGGCTATGCCATCAAGCTGATCATCGGGTTTTGCATGGAACCAAACGGGGATCGAGCCAA
>JAITMN010000165.1 GCA_031277355.1 Nevskiaceae bacterium
CTGCCGGACTTCTCATCCGCCAGCACGCCGAAGATCGCCAGCATGTCGTTGGTGTTTGCCGGAATGAACACCTCGGCGGTGTCGGCCTTCGGCGCGGCGCGATAAATCTGCCGCGCGCCCACGCTGCCGAAATACACCGTGCCATCGGCGGTGGACGTGAGGCTTTCCGGCACGATGCGCTCGCCCGGCACCGTGATGAAGTCCGGAGTCGAGGGCGGCGGCGGCGGTGGCGGCGCGGCAGCGCGGGGCGGTGCAGCAGCCTGCTGGCCACAAGCGCCGAGAATCGCAGCCACCACGGCAAGCATCGGAATCGCGTAACGGGTTTTGAGTTTGATGGTCATGGTCACTTCGCTCCCTTGTAGGCAATGCGGTAAATCACATTGGCGCCATCATCGCTGAGCAGCAGCGAACCGTCGGCCGCCACGGCAATGGCCACGGGGCGACCCCAGGCATTGCCATCGTCGGTGATGAAGCCGGTCATGAAATCGATGTATTCGCCGGTGGGCACGCCGTTTTTCATCGGCATGCGCACGATCTTGTGGCCGGTGCGGAAGGCGCGGTTCCACGAGCCGTGCAGCACGGCAAAGCCCTCGCCCGCGTACTCGGCGGGGAAGGCCGAAGCGCCCGCCGGACGCTGTGGATAGAACACCAGCCCCGTGGCCGCCGAGTGCGCCTGATAGGGCACGTCGGGGCGCGTGACCTTGCCCTTCAGGTCCGGGCGCGCATCGGCATGACGCGGATCGACGTTGTCGCCCATGTAGTACCAGGGCCAGCCGTAGAACTTGCCCTCGCGCACGCGCGTGGAATAGTCGGGGACCAGATCATCGCCCAGCATGTCGCGCTCGTTCGTCGTGCACCACAACTCGCCGTTGGCCGGCTGCATCGTCAGCGTGACGCAATTGCGGATGCCGGTGGCGAAGGTGCGGCCGGCCTTCTCATTGCCCACTTCAAACACGCGCACGCCGGCGCGGTTTTCTTCGGTGCCCCACGCCGCGCCCAGACCATGCGCGGCTTCCCACTCGCGGATTTCGGCGGCGGACTTCTTCGGCATGTCTTCCTGAACATTGGACCCCGAACCCACCGACACATACATGCGTTTGCCATCGGGCGAGAAGACGATGTCGCGGGTGTAGTGACCACCGCCGACCGGCGAAAGCTGCGGGATCACCACTTCGGGCACGCCGGAGGCCACGGTCTGACCGGGCTTGTAGGCATAGCGCACCACGCGGTTCATCTCGGCCACATAAAGCCACTGCGGATTGGGGCCAGCGGGGTAGAAGGCAAGGCCGTAGGGTTGCAGCAACCCCTGCGCGAACACCGTGGGCGTGGCGGTTTTGCCATCGGCGCTGGGACGCAGCACCTTCACGCGGCCGACAGTGGTTTCCACCAGCAGAATGTCGCCATTGGGCGCGAGCTTCATCGTGCGCGGGCCGGAGAGGTCTTTGAGGAATACCTCCACCTCGAAGCCTGCCGGCAACGCCAACTTCGCGCCGGCAGGCTGCGGCACCAGGCTGGGGAAGTTGCTCGCCGACGGGGTATCGAAGGGTGGCGGAAGTTTGTCGAGGTCGATGCGATGCACGCGACCGGGCCGGTCGTTCATCCAGTCGGCGCTGCCCTTGGTGGGCGCGGCGGCGGCGCGCGGCGGACCTCCGGGGGGCGGGCCGCCAAAGCCTCGGGCCGCAGGCTCCCTGAATGTGCCGTCTTTCAGCGCGGAGAAATAGGCCACGAGATTGCGGCGGTCGGTGTCGCTATCGACCGGAAGCACCATCATCGTGCCGGGCACCACGACGGTCGGCGCGGCGAGGAAGCGATCCAGCGTGGCCGCATTCCAGGTGATCCGGGAGTTTTTCAGCGCCGGCGTGTAGCTGAACCCCGGCGCAGCGCCCGCGACGGTGCCCACGATGCCCTGCAAACTCGGCCCCTGCGCGCCGCCGTTGTCGTTCGGCTCGGCGCTGTGGCACAGCGCGCATTGCGCGCGGAACACCGCCTTGCCGGCATTGGCCGGGTCCGGAGCGGGCCGTCCGCCATCGGCGGCGAACGTGGCGACGCAAACACCGAACAGAACTGTGGCGGCAATGACCTTGTGAATCACATGAATCCCCTTGTTTCCGTTTATGTTGGAGATTGCGCGAATGGGTTGGAATTGGGGGCAAAGACTATGCCCCCATGCCCGAAAAGAAAAGCGTTTCAATCGGCGGCGGCGCGCTTGCGGGCAGGCGTTTTGCGCGGCGCAGACCGGGAGGCCGCCGGCTTCCTGGCAGCCGCCTTTTCCGCCGGTTTGCCGGCGGGCTTGTCGGCGGCGGCAGCGGGCTTGGCGTCGGCCTTGTCGCCGGTGGCCGTATCGGCCGGCTTGCCATCGGCAGCCTTGCCCTCGGATTTATCCTCGCCCGACTTTTCCGCCTCCACCAGATTGCGCTTGTTCTCGCCATCGGATTTGAAGTCGGTTTCGTACCAGCCGCCGCCTTTGAGACGAAACACCGGCGCGGACACCAGTTTCTTCAGGCGCAACTTGCCGCACTCGGGGCATTTCTTCAGCGGCGCGTCGGTGATTTTTTGCAGCGCCTCAGTCTGCGCGCCGCAGCCCTGACACTGATATTCGTAGAACGGCATACGCGCGATTATGCCATCTCAACCGGCCTTCTTCTCGAAGGCCAGCCGGCCCTCGTGCACGTCCACGACGATCTGATCGCCGGGACCAAACTCACCGCGCAGGATGCGCTCGGCCAGCGGGTTTTCCACCTGCTGCTGCAACGCGCGCTTGAGCGGACGCGCCCCGTACACCGGGTCGTAACCGGCCTCACTCAAGCGCGTGCGCGCGCCATCGGTGAGGCTCAGCAGCATGTCGCGATCAGCCAGACGCTTGCGCAAACTGGCAAGCTGAATATCCACAATAGCGCTGATCTGCTTCTCGCCCAGCGGATGAAACACGATCATGTCGTCGATGCGATTGATGAACTCCGGGCGAAAGTGACCCTGCACGCGCTCCATCACCTCATGGCGCATCAACGAATACTCGCCTTCGGCGGCGTAGCGCTGAATCACATCCGAACCCAGATTCGAAGTCATGATGATGACGGTGTTGCGAAAGTCCACCGTGCGGCCCTGCCCGTCGGTGAGACGGCCATCGTCCAGCACTTGCAGCAGCACGTTGAACACGTCTTGATGCGCCTTCTCCACCTCATCGAACAGCACTACAGAATACGGACGGCGGCGCACCGCCTCGGTGAGATAACCGCCCTCGTCATAGCCCACATAGCCCGGCGGCGCACCGATCAGCCGCGCCACGGAATGCTGCTCCATGAACTCGGACATATCAATGCGGACGATGGCCTCCTCGGTATCGAACAAAAATTCCGCCAGCGCCTTGCAGGTTTCGGTTTTGCCAACGCCGGTAGGCCCAAGGAACAGAAACGACCCAATGGGACGGCGCGGATCGGAAAGCCCGGCGCGCGAACGGCGAATCGCATTCGACACGATCTTCAGCGCTTCGTCCTGACCCACTACGCGCTTGCTCAGCGCTTCTTCCATCCGCAGCAGTTTTTCCTTCTCGCCTTCGAGCATCTTCGATACCGGGATGCCGGTCCACTTGGAAACCACTTCAGCGATTTCTTCCTCGGTAACGCTGTTGCGCACCAGCGTGGGGGCTTTCTGCTCGGCGGCCTGCGCAGCGGTGAGCTTCTTTTCCAGTTCGGGAATCTTGCCGTATTGCAGTTCCGCCATGCGCGATAAATCATTCGCACGGCGCGCGGTTTCCAGATCGTAGCGCGCCTTTTCCAAATCCTCCTTCACCGACGCCGCGCCTTGCAGCGCCGCCTTTTCCGCCTTCCAGATTTCCTCCAGATCGGCGTACTGCTTTTGCAGTTCCCGCAGTGTTTCCTGCAACGTGGCGAGGCGCTTCTTCGAGGCGTCGTCGTCCTCCTTCTTCAACGCCACTTCTTCGATGCGCAATTGAATGATGCGGCGGTCGAGCCGATCCATTTCCTCCGGCTTGGAGTCGATCTCCATGCGGATGCGCGCACCGGCCTCATCGATCAGGTCAATGGCTTTATCCGGCAATTGGCGATCGGCGATGTAGCGATGCGAAAGCTGCGCCGCCGCGACGATGGCCGGATCGGTGATCTCAACACCGTGATGCACTTCGTAGCGCTCTTTCAGGCCGCGCAGAATGGCGATGGTGTCTTCCACGTTGGGCTCTTCCACCAGCACCTTCTGGAAGCGGCGCTCAAGGGCGGCGTCTTTCTCGATGTACTTGCGGTATTCATCGAGCGTGGTCGCGCCGACGCAGTGCAATTCGCCGCGCGCCAGCGCGGGCTTGAGCATATTACCCGCATCCATCGCGCCATCGGCCTTGCCCGCGCCGACCATCGTGTGCAGTTCGTCGATGAACAGGATCACGCGGCCTTCCTGCTTCGACAAATCTTTCAGCACGGCTTTGAGTCGTTCTTCAAACTCACCGCGAAACTTCGCGCCCGCGATCAGCGCGCCCATGTCGAGTGAAAGGATTTTCTTGTTCTTCAAGCCTTCGGGCACTTCACCGTTGACGATGCGCTGCGCCAGCCCTTCAACGATGGCGGTCTTGCCCACGCCAGGCTCACCGATCAGCACCGGATTGTTCTTCGTGCGCCGCTGCAACACCTGCACGGTGCGGCGAATCTCATCGTCGCGGCCAATCACCGGATCGAGCTTGCCCGCCGTGGCGCGCTCGGTGAGGTCGATGGTGTATTTGGATAACGCCTCGCGCCCTTCTTCGGCATTGGGATCATTCACCGCCTCGCCGCCGCGCACTTCGTCGATGGCTTTTTCAAGCGCGGTCTTCGTTGCACCGGCGGCTTTGAGCACGCGGCCCAACTCGCCGCGATCATCAATCACCGCGAGCGCAAACAATTCGCTGGAGATGTATTGATCGCCGCGCTGCTGCGCGAGTTTGTCGGTGACGTTCAGCAGACGTGTTAAATCCTGCGAGATATGAATTTCGCCGGGATTGCCTTCCACTTTCGGCAGGCGGTCGATCAGCGCGGTGAGTTCCTGCCGCAATTTGGGCACATTCGCGCCGGTCTTGCCCAGCAGCGGCGCAAGGCCCCCGCCCTGCTGATCGAGCAGCGCCAGCAGCACATGCGCCGGCTCCAGCATCTGGTTGTCGCGGCCCACGGCCAGCGACTGCGCATCGGCCAGGGCGTTCTGAAATCGGCTGGTGAGTTTGTCGTTACGCATCCTTACTCCTTGGGGCCTTCCGTGCCGCGATTCAAGACAGCTTGCCGAAGCTCCCTGGCCCTAGACTGAAACGATATCAAGGCTGGGATCGATTCGGGCAAGATCGCCACTGTCGGAGGTATAGACCGTCGCGCGGGCGCGCCGCGCCAGCAGCACAACATGGCCGTCCACGACATCCGAAGTGCCGGAAGCCCCCAGCATGATTCCAACCGCTCTGGCCGTGGCGTCGTCCATGCAATCCACCCGTATTGCGCCGGTGGCAAGCAGGCGCGAGATGGGGTGCTGACGCGAAGAACCACGCCATATCTGTGCAATGACTCCCGCAGGAACGAACGCCGGAACTTCATTGCGGACGATGACCATAGCCAGCGCGGTCATCCGCCGATCACCGCGTTCGAGCCCGATCAGCGCACCGGCATCAAGCACCACCGCCGTCACGCCGACTCCACCACCGAAGATTCAATGCCGAGAGTTTGCTCGGCCCACGCCAGATCATCCTCACTCACTCCGCCAATGCTCGCCGCCATTTCCGCCACGATGGCGCGCGCCGAAGCCCAGTCCGGCTCACGCTCTGCAAGCCGGGAGAAGTACGCTGAAACAGTGGCCGCATCGCCAAGATTCACCGCGCGCTGAGCTTTGTCGGCCACTTCGTCGGGTATGGAGATTGTGATTCTCTTCATACGAGAATCATACTGAAAATGCAGCGACATCGGCAATGCACCCTCGCCGCCCCCCCCCTCCTCAATGATGCCCGCCGCGATCCACCAGCACGACGATCAGGATGCCCAGCGCGATCAGCAGCACCTGCGCCACGCTGGTGCGCGCGTCGGTGCGGCGGTGCAGGCCGGGGATCAGGTCGGCCACGGCGACGTAGAGCAGTCCGGCGGCGGAAACGGCCAGCGCCACCGGCAG
>JAITMN010000237.1 GCA_031277355.1 Nevskiaceae bacterium
ATGCAGCCGGCGCAGGCGAGGGTGCCCGATGCAGCATGAAGCGATGACGCGGCATGAGGACCTCAGCGCCTTCGCCGCCGCATTGCGCGATCCGCAGGCCGCCGTGCCCGAAGGGTTGCTCGCGCCGGAAGGCGTGCCGGTGGCCGATCGGTTTGCGGTGTATCGCAACAATGTTTACGTCAGTCTGATCGACGCGCTGGCCGAACGTCATCCGGTGGTGCAGGCGCTGGTGGGCGAGGATTTTTTTCGCGCGATGGCCCGTGCGTATGTGCGGCAACAGCGTCCGCGTGAGGCGAGTCTGCTGCAATTTGGCGATACGTTTCCCGCGTTCATCGAAGCCTTTGCGCCGGCTGGCGAAGTGCCTTATCTGGCCGACGTGGCGGCGCTTGAGAATCTGTGGCAGCAAAGTTGGGGCGCAGCCGATGCGCCGGCGCTTTCGTTGCAGGCGCTTGCGGGGTTGTCGCCGGAGCAAATGCTGACGATGCGTTTTTGCGCGCATCCTGCCACGCGGTTGCTGCGTTCGCGGTGGCCGGTGGGCGGCATCTGGCAGTGTCATCAGCAGCCCGAACCGCATCTGGGCGATTTGAACTGGGAGGGGCAGAACGTGTTGCTCACACGTCCCGACGCAGACATTCATCTGCTGATGATTCCGAATGGCGTTGCTGCGCTGGCGGCGTCGCTGATGAGCGGCGCGCGGCTGGAATCAGCGGTGGTCGAAGCCTTTGCTGAAGAAGCTGATCTGGACGTTGGCGGGGCGCTGCGCATGCTGATCGAAGCCGGGTTCGCCAGCGAGGTGGCTGCGCAATGAAAGCGATGATCGCGATGACGAAGAGACTCGCGCCGTTGACGCAACTGGCGCTGCGCTTTGCGCTCGCGACGCCGTTCTATCGCTCAGGGCTCAACAAGTGGGAGTCCTTCGGTCATCTTTCAGACACCACCGAATATCTGTTCCGCGAGGAATTTCGCCTGCATCTGTTCGGGCAACTCGTGCCGTATCCGATGCCGGGTGTGTTTGCGTGGGTGTCGGCGATAGTGGAAATACTGCTGCCGATATTGCTGGTGCTGGGATTGGGCACGCGCTGGGCTGCGCTGGCGTTGCTCGCGATGACCGCGATGATTCAAATCACCGTGCCCGATGGCTGGGCGAATTTTCATCTGGCGTGGGCGGCGATGGCGCTGGCGTTGATGACATACGGCGCGGGGCCGTTGTCGCTGGACTATTGGCTGTTCGAGCGGCGCAGCGCCGCGCGCAATTGTTGACGAAACTGCGTCGCGCCGCCCATTGACGGATGCCGTAGCGCGGTGGCGGCAACGCCGAGTTGTTCGAGCGCGAATTGCGCCTGCCGTCCCACTGCCAACACCTGCGCTTCAGGGAACAGCGCCAGCGCAGCGCTGAGCAGCGGCAATCCCGCAGCGCGTTCGGCGGGCGTGGGCGTGCGATTCGTGTGCGGATTGCCCGGCCGATGCGGATGCCAGGCAAAGGCGTTCCACAGCACCGTTTGATCGGCGATGCCCAGATCGTGCAGCGTGCCCCAGACCGTTGTTGCCGACGGCTCGCTCCACGGGCGCGGGCGTGAACTCAGGCGCGCGGCCTGAGTCGTCACACGCGGAATGTCGCCTTCCAGAATCAGACGTTCACTGGTGAACGGGATGCCGGAAACCTTGCAGCCCTGATAGCCCGATGCCTCGCCGATCAGCACGAATCGGGCGCGAATGTTCAGGTGCGCCGTGAGCCGCGCCACGCGCTCGGCAGGAGCGTTGGCGGGCAGATCGGTGGAGGGGTCCACGTCGCGCCAGGGATTGAAGGTGTGCGGCGGGGAGGGGGCCTGCAATGCGCGCAGGAATGGGCGGAGGTTCATCGGGCCATTGTACGGCGTTGCGTTCCGCAGGCCGCGCGCTGACGAGTACAATAGGCGGTTGCCATGTCAGGACGATTGCAGCACTTCCAGGGAGGGAAATTTCGCGTCATTGCGCGGACGGGCTGGGCTGCGCTGCTGTGTTGCCTTGCTCCGGCCGTTTGGGGCGCGGAAGTGAGCATCACCATCGAGGGTTTGAGCGATGAACTGACGCAGGCAGTGCGTGCCGGTCTTTCATTGCAGCAGTACGTTGACCGCGATGTGACCGCCGCGCAGGTGCGGCGTCTGTTCGCCACTGCGCCGAATGAAGCGCATGCGGCGCTGGAACCCTACGGCTACTACAACGCCACCGCGACGGGCGAATTGCGCACGACGGACAAGGGCTTTGAAGCTGTGTTGCGTGTCGCGGCGGGTGATCCGGTGCTGGTGCGTTCAAGCAGTGTGCGAGTGGATGGCGAGGGCGCGCAGCAAGGCGCGGTGGAACGCGCGCTGGGTGATTTCAAGCCGACCGAAGGCGAGGTGCTCGATCATGGTGTGTATGAGTCGAGCAAGCAGGCGGTGGAATCGGCGCTGCTCAGCCGTGGCTTCATGCGTTTGCAGCTTCTCACGCATCGCGTGGAGGTGACGCGCGCGGCCAATACCGCCGATATCGACGTGCTCTGGGATAGCGGCCCGCGCATGAAGCTGGGTGAGGTGAGCTTTTCGGATGCACAGTTTCCGCAGCAATTTCTCGAACGCTACATTCCCTGGCAGCGCGGTGATTATTACTCGCCGGACGAATTGCTCAGGTTGCAACAGCGGTTGACCGATGCGGACTATTTCGCCGCAGTGATCGTGCAGCCGGATGTGGAACAGGCCGGTGATGACCTTGAAATTCCGGTGAATGTGACGTTGACGCCGGCCAAGCGCACTGTCTATACGGCGGGCGCGTATGTCAGCACCGACAGCGGTCCGGGTGTGAGAGCGGGGATGCAGCGGCGCTGGATGAACAAGCGGGGCCACAAATTCCAGGCCGATGCTGATGTGGCGCAGCGTCGCACGGCGTTGTCGCTGGGTTATCGGATTCCGCTGCCCGGTCCGGATGATCGCAGTTTCAACTTCGGTTATGCGCACCGCGATGAGCAGACCACCACCAGCAATTCGCGCAACGATCGCATCGCGTTCAACGAGACGCGACAGTGGCATGGTTTCACGCGCACGCTGGGCGGTGTGTATCTGTCGGGAAATTTCAAGGTGGGTAGCGAAGCGCATTATTCGAATCTGCTTTATGCCGAGGGCACGCTGATGCGCAAGCAGGGCGCGGAGTCGTTCACGCCCCGGCGCGGCTGGTCCGCCGGGCTGACTGTGCGCGCGGGTTCTCAGGGTTTGCTGTCGGACACCGACTTCACTCAGGTGCAACTGGATGGCAAGTACATCACCACCATCGCGCCGCGTCAGCGTGTGTTGCTGCGCGGTACGCTGGGCGCGATGGCCGTGGGTGACTTCAATCAGTTGACGCCGGAACTGCGGTTCTTCGCCGGTGGTGATCGTTCGATTCGCGGCTTTGGTTATCAGGAATTGGGTTCGACCAATGCGCAGGGCGATGTGATCGGCGGCACTTATCTGGCTGTGGGCAGCGCTGAATACGAGCGTTTCTTTTCCGAGAAATGGGGCGGCGCCGTGTTCGCCGATGGCGGCGATGCGTTTCGCAGCAGTGGATTCAGCATGAATGTTGGCGCTGGCGTTGGTGTGCGCTGGCGTTCACCGGTGGGCATGGTGCGTTTGGATGTTGCCAAGCCCGTGGTGAGCAATCTTTCCGATTCCTTGCAGTTTCATATTTCGATAGGGCCGGACCTGTGAGCCGCTTGCTGCGAATGATCGGGCTGACGTTGGCGGCGCTGCTGGTGTTGCTGGCGGGCTTTGCGGCGTGGGTGCTGAACAGCGAAGCCGGTGCAAGGTGGGTGGCGGCGCGTGCGGTGGGGATGTTCGATGGCAAGCTGCAAGTGGCTTCCGTTGCCGGGCGCATTGCCGGGCCGTTGACGCTGCGCGGGGTTGTGTACGCCGATGCCGGGTTGGGCGTGGATACGCGTGTGGATGAGGTGTCGGTGGATGCAGTGCTGAGCGCGCTGCTTTCGCGCACGGTGCGCGTGGGCGCGCTCGATGCGAGTGGTGTGGAGGTGCGGTTGTCGGAGCCGCAGCAGCAGGAGGAGCCGCCGCCGGGCCAGTTCTCGTTGCAACCGCCGATAGATATCGTGCTCGACCGCCTCATGTTGCGCGATGCGCGCGTGCTGCGTGATGGTGAGGAACTGATCGCCATTCGCAGCGCCGAGGCCAGCGGCGGATGGACGGCTGCGCAAGGCGTGCAAATTGCCAATCTCACTGTCGATGCCGCCGATGGTCATGTGCAGTTGGCTGGCAGCGTGCAGGATCAGGACGGTTATGTGGGCCAGCTCAGCGGCAACTTCGATTGGCGTGCAGGGCCTTCGCAGTGGGCAGGCGATCTGACTGCCGCAAGCGCGGGCGGCCAACTCACGACGAATCTGCGGCTGCGTGCGCCGATGAGTGCGCAACTGGACGCCACCATCGGGCAAACCGGGCAGATGCCGTGGCGGTTCACGTTGAATGTGCCGCAGTTTGATCCGCGCGGCTATTTTCTGGCCGAGGACGGCGCAATAGAAAGCTTGGCCGCTGCGCTGACCGGCGAAGGCGATCTGACGGTCGCGCAATTGCAGGGGCAGGTTGAAGCCAATCGACAGGCGCTGCGCGTCGAGCCTGCGCGCGTGCGCTTTGCTGATTCGGTGCTGACGATAGAGCAACTCACGCTGATCGATCCGGCGGGCCGGGGAACGCTGAATGCAGAGGGAAGTCTGCGTTTGGGCGGCGAAAACGCATCGCCTCTGAACGCCGATCTGCGCGTGAACTGGATCGATGTGCAATTGCCCGCCGAATGGGTGGGTCAACCGTTGGCAACGCGAGGCGAAATCAAAGTGCTGGGTTCGCCGGAGGCGTTCACTGCGAACGGACAGCTTGCGCTGGGTCCGCCGGACAAGCTGGCCGATATCGCCATCGACATCGAAGGCTCGACGCAGCGCGTGCAGTTGCGGCGTCTGGAAGTGTTTCAGCCTCGCGGCAGTCTGGCAATGCAGGGCGAGGTGCAGTTGCAGCCTGCCATCGGTTGGCAATTGGATGCACGGGCCATCACATTCGATCCGGGCGCTTTGGTTGCCGGATGGCCGGGCAGCATTGGTTTCACGCTCGATACGAATGGACAGATTGCGCCGCAGGGTCCGTCTGCGACGCTGAACCTTCGCAATCTCAACGGTCGTTTGCGTGACCGGCCGATCAGCGCGCAGGCGCAGTTGTCGCTGAATGAGCAGAAGGTGATCGCCGGTACGCTGCGCGCCAATTCCGGCAACAGTTCGGTGAGCGTGACGGGCCGGGGTGGTCAGGCGCTTGATCTGAATGCAAACCTCGACATTGCTTCATTGGAGGATTGGATTCCAATGGCTGGCGGCAGTGTGCGGGGGCAATTCAATGTGTCCGGCGAGTGGCCGGGCATTGCAGTGAAGGGCGCGGCGCACGGTAGCGGCTTGGCCTATGACGGCAACGCCGTGAAGACGGTGGACGTGACGGCGGATGTGAGCAATCCGCAAGCGCCTTCGGGGACGCTGAAGCTCGCGGCAAGCGATATTGCAGCGAAGGGCTTGAAGTTCGCCACGGCTGTGCTCGATGCCGAAGGTGATGAGATGTCGCACGCGGCGCACTTGCTGGTCAGCGGCGAACCGCTGTCGGGTGAGGCGCGCGTGCAGGGCGCGCGCGTGGGCGTGGATGGCTGGGCCGGGACGGTGGAGCAGTTGAGTCTGGAAGTGGCCGACGTTGCTGCGTTGGCGCTGCGTGCGCCTGCGCAGGTGTCGTTTGATCCGCGTCAGTTCGGTGTGTCGGAAAGCTGTCTGACCGGCGATCAGATCAGCGCCTGCATCGCTGCCACGCGCGATGAGACGGGGCAGATTCAAGCCCGCTACACGCTGGAGCATTTGCCGCTGAGTTTGATTGCCGCAGTGACGATGCCGGACCTGCCGCTGCACATCGATTCGGTGATCGAGGGCAATGGCGATCTGCGGCGCACGCCGGAAGGGGAACTGTTTGGCAGCGCGCAGTTGACGTCGGCGATGGGCAGTGTGTCTGAAGTCCACGCTGCTGCTGATGATGCCGGCGTGATCACCGGTCTCGAAGCCGAAGAAGCGCTGTTGAGCTACCAGAATTTGCTGGTGCGTGCGCAGTTGGAAGGCCAGACCGCGCATGCCGACATGCGGATGCAATTCAATGGCGCGGGTAATGCGGTGGCCGGCATCGCGGTGAACAATCTGTCGGGTGCATCGCCCGTGCTCGATGGAAACGCAAACATCACCATCGCGGACCTGTCGCCGCTGGGGTTGTTCGTGCCGCAGCTTGCCGAAGTGAAGGGCAGCGGCGAACTCAAGGCGCGCATTGCCGGCACGCTGAATGCGCCTGC
>JAITMN010000316.1 GCA_031277355.1 Nevskiaceae bacterium
GGTGAACACGCCCAGCAATCCGCCCTGCCCCTGATGCAGCACCGCCGGCACATTGTCTACCTTCGTCTTGCCGCCCTGCTGCGTCACGACGTACATCGCGCCGGGCTTTTCGGTGATCAACATGCGGCCATCGGGCAGGAACGCGATGCGCCACGGCAGATTGAACGTCGTCACCTGCGTCATCGTGAACGGCAGGTTCGCCTCCGGCTGCTTGTCGCCGGCGTTGATCTGGGCCTGCGCAACGGGGCAAGCCAGCGCCAGCAACACGGCGGCGCGCGTGAGTGTGGAGATTGTCATGGGTATCCTCAAGGCATGAATCCGGGTGTTTGCAACTTCGAGGGATAGTACCCGATACGGCGGTTTATTAACCTAGGGGCATCGCGCCAGAGCCATCTTGAGGACCTCCCAATGAACCGCCACTTCCCCGCCCTGTGCGGCATCGCTGCACTGACGCTGCTGACCAGTTGCGCACCCGGCAACGGCGCGAGCAGCACGCCGGTCGAAAGCTGGCAGGTGGATGTGCCCGATGTCGATCACCCCGGCGGCGAAACCCCGCAGTGGTGGTATCGCAGCGGCGCAGCGCGTGCGGCGGGCAATGGCGCGATGAACGGCAACGCGAAGAACGTGATCCTGTTTCTGGGCGACGGCATGAGCCTGACCACCGTGGCCGCCGCGCGCATCCTCGACGGCCAGCGCAAGGGCGGTCCGGGGGAAAACAATCTGTTGTCGTGGGAGCACTTCCCCGCCACCGCGCTGAGCAAGACCTACAACACCGACGCGCAGGTGCCCGATTCAGCCGGCACGATGAGCGCGGTGACCACCGGCATCAAGACGCACATGGGCGCGATTGGCGTGTCGGCGGGCGAGGTGGACAACTGCGCGCAGAGCCTTGATCACCGCGTACTGAACTGGCTGGAACTGGCCGACAGCGCGGGGCTGTCCGCCGGCATCGTCACCACCACGCGCCTGACGCACGCCACGCCAGCCGCGTCGTGGACGCACTCGCCCAATCGCAATTGGGAGAACGACACGCAGCTTCCCGACGCGGCCAAGACCGAAGGCTGCCGCGACATCGCTCAGCAGTTTCTCGATGCGCGCTATGGTCAGGGTCCGCAAGTGCTCATGGGCGGCGGTCGCGGCAATTTTCTGCCCTCAACGCAGGCCGATCCTGAGGACCCAAACCAAAACGGCGCACGCGGCGACGGCCGCAATCTCATCGAAGAATGGCAGGCCGCGCATCCCGGCGGCGCGTATGCCTGGAACGCGCAGCAATTCGCAGCGGCGACGAGCGCAGAGACCCCCGCGCTGCTGGCGCTGTTCAACTACGACCACATGCAATACGAACACGACCGCCCGCAGGACACCGGCGGCGAACCCAGCCTCGCGCAGATGACGCTGGCGGCGATCAACACGCTCAAGCGCAACCCCAACGGCTATGTGCTGATGGTCGAAGGCGGCCGCATCGACCACGCCAGTCACGCGGGCAATGCCTATCGCGCGCTCACCGACACGGTGGCGCTGTCCGAAGCGGTGCAGGCGGCCATCGACGCCACTTCCGCGCAGGACACGCTGATCATCGTCACCGCCGATCACTCGCACACGATGAGCTTCGTGGGCTACCCGGTGCGCGGCAATCCCATTCTGGGCAAGGTGCGCGGCAGCAGCGGCGAAGGGGCGAGCAACGACTACGCCCGCGACGGCCTGGGCCTGCCCTACACCACGATCAACTACGCCAACGGTCCCGGCTACACCGGCGCCAGCAATCAGCAACCGGCCGGACCCAAGCGCTTCGAGCACTACCCCCGCCGCTTCGAGCCGGCCAACGGCCGCCCGAACCTCACCGACGTGAACACCGAAGACCCCGACTACATGCAGGAAGCGCTGTTCCCCTCCGGCTCGGAGACCCACGGCGGCGATGACGTGGGCATCTGGGCGCGAGGTCCCGGCAGTGAGGCTTTTCGCGGCACGGTGGAGCAGAACACGATCTACCATGTGATCGTGCAGGCCACGCCGAAGCTGAGACAGCGGCTGTGCGCCGCCAACACCTGCAATGGGCAGGGCGTGCCGGTGGACCTACCAAGGCCGGCCGACTTCGAGAAAAGACGCTGAACAGGCCAAAACAGCCCTCGATTTTCGTGGCGCAGCGCACCGAATATCGCTATAATTAACGGTTCGCCAACGCGCGCGACAACCCCTTCAGCCGGAGACTCCATGGCGCCGAACCGCAAGCCTCAAAAGCCCGCCGCCCCTGTCCGCAAAACCGCCACCCCGAAGGTCACCAAGGCCGCCCCGGTGGTCAAGAGCAAACCCGCAAAACCTGCGGCGCAGAAGGCGGCCAAGCCGCCGGCTGCCGCAACGCCAAAGAAACCCGCCACCGTTGCCAAGGTGACCAAACCCGCTGCGGCCGTGAAGGCTGCGGCCAAGCCCGCCGCGCCTGCTGCCAAGCCTGCACCTGCCGCCAAGGCCGCGCCCGCCGCCACGAAGTCCGCCGCGCCGCCCGCCAAGGCCCCGGCAACCGCGAAGGCTGCGGCGGCGTCGAAGCCTGCCGCCGCTGCCAAAGCCCCGGCCGCGAAGCCCGAGGCAACCGCCAGCGCAACACCGGCGCCGCCGGCCGCTCCCAAGACTCCCGCCGGCAAGCGCAACCAGCCCGCCGTGGATGACCAGAAGCTCACCGCCATCGAGCGCCGCCCCGCCGCGACCGAGGAACCCGAGTCGCAGTTGAGGCTGCTGATCGCGCTGGGCAGGGAGCAAGGCTTCCTGACCTATTCGCAGGTCAACGACCACCT
>JAITMN010000007.1 GCA_031277355.1 Nevskiaceae bacterium
CTGGCGATGCGAAACACCACGTTGTTGGCGTATTCCACCAGCGAGTAGTTCATCGACGAGGGGTAGTTCGTGCCGCTGCCGTCGTAGTCCACGCCAAGACCGCCGCCCACGTCGAGGTATTGCAGCCCCGCGCCGAGTTGCTTCAATTCGGCGTACACGTGCGTTAACTCGTTGATCGCTTCGGTGACGCGGCGAATGTCCTGCAACTGACTGCCCGGATGACAATGCACCAGTTGCAGGCAGTCGAGCATATTGCGAGCGCGCAGCACTTCCACCGCTTCGAGAATCTCGGTGGTGAACAGGCCGAACTTGGAGCGATCGCCGGTGGAGTCGCGCCAGCGACCCGAACCTTCGCTCGCCAGCTTGATGCGCACGCCGATGCGCGGCCGCACGCCGTAGTTGTCGGCGTGTTTGAGGATCAGACCCAACTCGGAGAAATTCTCCACCACGGTGATGATGGTGCGGCCCAACTTCGTGGCGAGGATCACCGCTTCGATGTAGCTGGAATCCTTGAAGCCATTGCAGACGATGAGCCGGTGCGGTGAGTTTTCCGTCATCGCCATCACGGAAAGCAATTCCGGCTTGCTGCCCACTTCAAGACCAAAGCCGTAGGGCGCGCCGTAGCGATAGACCTCCTCGACCACGAGGCGCTGCTGATTCACCTTGATCGGAAACACGGCGGCGTAGCGATTGCGGTATTCGTTCTCGGCGATGGCATTGGCGAAGGCGTCGTGCAGACGCTTCAGGCGATGCGCGAGGATGTCGGAGAAGCGCACCACCACCGGCGTGCGCAGATCGCGCGCCGACAGACCCTGCACCACTTCAAACAGATCGATCTCGCGGTCGGCCGTGATGTTCGGCCGCACGACCACATGACCGGACTCGTTGATGGCGAAGTAGCCCTTGCCCCAGGCCGGAATCTGATACAGGTCGAGCGAATCCTGCACGCTCCATCCATTGCCCGCCGTGTTGCGGGAAGTCTTCGGGTCGCTGCTCATGCGCTAGGGTTCCGTGCCGGTTTCAGGGCCGGTGGCTACCCGGCGGTTGGGATCGCGTATCCATTGGCTGTAGCTTCCGGCGTAGAGCTTCGCGCCTTCCACCCCCAGCGCGGCCAGCGCCAGCAGGTTGTAGCAGGCGGTGATGCCGGAGCCGCACATCATTGCCAACTGCGAAGGTTCAACGCCTTGCAGATGCCGCTGCCAGCTTTGCCGCAGCGTGGCCTCGTCGAGCAACAGGCCGCCGGGACCGAAGTTGCGCGCGAAGGGATGATTGCGCGCGCCGGCCACATGACCGGCCACCGGGTCGATGGTCTCGTTCTCGCCGGCGAAGCGATCCGCGCCGCGCGCGTCGATCAGTCGCAGCGTGCGGGCGGCAAGGCCGCGCTGCACTTCATCGGCATCGACCACACCCGCAAAGGGCGAAGGCGGCACGGTGGTGGGCGTGCGGACGGGCGTTGCGGTGTCGGTGGGCAACCCGGCGGCCTGCCACGCGGCAAAACCGCCTTCGAGCACGCGCACATGGCGATGCCCGCGTGCGCGCAGCATCCACCACAGCCGCGCGGCGGCGATGCCTGCGCCCTGGTCGTAGGCCACAACATTCGTATCGGGCGTGAAGCCCCAGCCGCCAAGCGTTGCGGCAAAGTGTGCGGGGGAGGGCAGCGGGTGGCGGCCCGAATCCGGCGTGATCGGGCCGGACAGCGCCGTGTCGAGGCTGGCGAACACCGCGCCCGGAATGTGGCCCGCGCGATATTGCGCCAGCCCCCATTCGGGGCGCGGCAGATCGCTGCGGCAATCCACGACCAGCAGCGCGGGATCGCCGAGCAGTGCGGCAAGTTCGGGGGCACGGACCAGCGGCGCGTCGCCGGGGGTTGGCATCATTCGCGCATCATCGCCGGTTGTTCTTCCATACACAATTCGTTGGCGCGATTTCATCGTTACAATTTGCTTACGATGAGCATCGACGTGTACTGGAGTCCGGGTTCGCCTTACTGCTGGCGCGTGCTGTTGGCGTTGGAGTTGAAGGGGCTGGCGTACCACAGCCACCGCCTCGACATCGGCATGCAGCAGCACAAGGCGCCGCAAATGCTGGCGATGACACCGCGCGGGCGTCTGCCCGTGCTGCGCGATGAGGGCTATGTGGTGTTCGAGTCGCTGGCGGTGCTGTACTACCTCGACCTGAAATACCCCTCCCCGCCGCTGTTTGGTCACTCGCCCGAAGAAGCGGCGGTGATCATGCGCGTGATCAATGAGTTTCAGGCGTACACCGAAGCCGACGTGATGCGCATCATCGACGCGGTGCTGCGGCGGCGTCCGGCAATGGGCGGCGATGCGCTGACGCATGCGATGCACGTGATCGCCAGCGAAGCCCGCACCATCGAAGGGCGGCTTGCCAAGGGCGACTGGATCGTCGGCGATGCGGTATCGGCGGCGGACCTGATGATCTATCCTTGCATCCGCTTGTTGCACCGGGCGTTGATGCGCCCGGAAGCCCGGGAGCTTTCGGCGCGATTTTTGCCGGCGCAAGTACATTACCCCGGTCTGGCCCGCTGGATGCAGCGAGTGGAAGGCTTGCCAGGCTACGAACGAACCACGGGCGTGGAGTTGCCCTGGAAGGACACGGACAAGCCATGACGCACAAGGTTTACGTTGAGTTTCCCGGCCGCCTGGTGATGCTGGGCTTTGGCAGCATCGGGCAGGGCGTGCTGCCGCTGATTCTGCGGCACATCGGCATCGCTGCCGATCGCATCACGATTCTTTCGGCGGAGGACACCGGCAAGGCCGAAGCGCAGGCGCTGGGCGTGCGTTTCCTGCGCGAACCGTTGTTGCGCGAGAACTATCAGGCCGTGCTCGACACGCTGATCGGGCGCGGCGATTTTCTGGTGAATGTGTCGGTGGATGTGTCGAGCGTGGCGCTGATTCAGTATTGCTGGCAGCGCGGGGCGATGTATCTGGATACCTGCATCGAGCCTTGGGCCGGCGGCTACACCGATCTGTCGCTGCCACCGTCGCGGCGCACGAACTATGCGCTGCGTGAGTCGGCGTTGGCGCTGCGCACTGCCGCCACCGCGAATGCGCCCACGGCGGTGATTACGCATGGCGCGAATCCGGGCATGGTGTCGCATCTGGTGAAAGCGGCGTTGCTGAACATTGCGCGCGACACCGGCCTTGAGTTGGCGCATGAGCCATCCAGTCGCGAGGATTGGGGACGCTTGGCGATGCAGTTGGGTGTGCGCACCATCCACATCGCCGAGCGCGACACGCAGGTGTGCGCGCGGCCCAAGCAGGCCAATGAGTTCGTGAACACCTGGTCCGTGGATGGCTTCGTCGGCGAGGGCATGCAGCCGTCGGAGTTGGGTTGGGGCACGCATGAGCGCAATTTCCCGCCCGATGGCAGCGCCTATGATTTCGGCGGCGGCGCGTCGATTTATCTGAACCGCCCCGGCGCTTCCACGCGCGTTCGCACCTGGACTCCGTTGGCGGGCAACTTCCACGGCTTTCTGATCACGCACAGCGAGTCGATCTCGATTGCCGATTACTTCACCGTGCGCGAGAGCGGGCAGGTGGTGTATCGCCCGACCACGCACTATGCCTATCACCCCTGCGATTACGCGGTGCTGTCGATACATGAACTGGCGGGCCGCAATTGGCAGATGCAGGATCACAAGCACATCATGGTCGCGGACATCATCAGCGGCCGCGATGAGTTGGGCGTGCTGCTGGCCGGTCACGCGCGCAATGCGTATTGGTATGGCTCGCAGTTGACCATCGAACAGGCCCGCTCGCTTGCGCCGAACAACAGCGCCACCAGCTTGCAGGTCACCGCTTCAGTGATGGCCGGCGTGATCTGGGCGATGGAGAATCCGGGGCGCGGATTGGTGGAGCCGGATGAAATGAACCATCGGCGCATGCTGGAAATCATCGGGCCGTATCTGGGCACGGTGACGGGTGCGTATACCGATTGGACGCCGCTGACAGATCGGGAAACCCTGTTTCCGGAAGACCTTGACCGCAGTGATCCGTGGCAGTTCAAGAATGTGCGGGTGTAGCGCGGGGCTTCATTCGTAATCAATCGCGATGATGGCATAGCGCCGCACGCGCCCGGCGATATCAAGCTCCACCTCCGCGTCGAGTGCCTTGCCCAGCAGCACGCGCGCCAGCGGCGCATCCATGCTGATGTAGCCGGGTGCGGCGTCGAATTCATCCGGGCCGACGATGCGGTGGCGATGCGTGTCGCCGGCTTCGTCTTCCAGTTCCACCCATGCGCCGAAGAACACGCGGCCCTGATCCGTGGGCGGGCGATCCACGACGGTCATGCCGTCGAGGCGTTTGCGCAGAAAGCGCACGCGCGAGTCGATTTCGCGCAGGCGCTTCTTGCCGTAGGTGTACTCGGCGTTTTCGGAGCGATCGCCCATTGCGGCAGCAGCCGACACCGCAGCGGTGACCTGCGGGCGCTCGACGCGCCAGAGTTGGTCGAGTTCGGCCTTCAGGCGCGCGTGGCCTGCGGGCGTGATGTAGCGCGATCCGGCGCGCGTGGGAGGGCGATAACGGCTCATGGCGGATTGAAGGATACCTTCAAGCAAGCGTGCACGCGCATTTGACCCGTCACGCGCACATGCGAAAATGAACGCCACTCAAGGACGAACCGAACTACGGAGAATGTTTCATGCGCAGTTACCGGATGATTCTGCTGGCCGCCGCCGCCACGCTGCTTTGCGGATGCGGCTACAACACGCTGCAACAGCAGGACGAGGCGGTGAAGGCTTCCTGGTCCGAAGTGGTGAATCAATATCAGCGCCGCGCCGATCTGATCCCGAATCTGGTCGAGACGGTGAAGGGTTTTGCCGCGCAGGAACAGCAGGTGCTGGTGGGCGTGACCGAAGCGCGTGCGCGTGCTTCGTCCATTCAGCTCACGCCTGAATTGCTGAACGATCCGGTGGCGATGCAGCAGTTTCAGCAGAGTCAGGGGGCGCTCAGCTCGGCGCTGAAGAGTCTGTTTGCGATAACGGAGAACTACCCGGAGTTGAAGTCCGACCAGAATTTCCGCGACCTGCAGGCGCAGATCGAAGGCACGGAGAATCGCATCGCGGTGGCGCGCAATCGCTATGTGGAGGCGGTGCGTATCTACAACACCACGGTGCGCTCGTTCCCCAGCAATCTGACGGCGATGTTGTTCAAGCATGGCGTGAAGGCGAACTTCGGCGTGGAGAACGAGGCGGAGATCACCGCGCCGCCGCGCGTGGATTTCGGCACACGCTGATGCGGATACCGGCGCTGCCTGTTGTCGTGATGGCGGCGCTGTTGCTGATGGCCGGCGCGGGCTTTGCCCAGCAATTGCAGGCAGTCCCCCAACTCGAATCCCGCGTCACCGACTTGACCGGCACGCTCACCGCGCAGCAGCAGGCCGAGCTTGAACAGAAGCTCGCCGACTTCGAGCAGCGCAAGGGTTCGCAGATCGCGGTGCTGCTGGTGGGCAGCACGCGGCCTGAAACCATCGAGCAGTATTCGCTGCGCGTGGTCGATGCGTGGAAGCTGGGGCGCGAACAGCCCGACGATGGCGTGCTGTTGCTCGTGGCGATCGATGATCGCGCGCTGCGCATCGAAGTGGGCTATGGACTGGAAGGGGCGATTCCCGATGCGCTCGCCCGCCGCATCATCGACGAGAACATCAAGCCGCTGTTTCAGCAGCGCGATTACTACAGCGGTATTCAGGCCGGACTCACGCAGGTGATGCGGCTGATCGACGGCGAATCGCTGCCGCCGCCGGATCGCCGCTGGCAGGGCGGCAAGAGAACAGCCGATGAGTGGTTGCCGATCGTGCTGATCGGCTCGGTGATCGTCGGCGCGTTGCTGCAAAGCTTGCTGGGCCGCGCTGCCGGCTCGCTGGTCACGGGTGGCGGCGCGGGTTTGCTGATGTGGGTGCTGACGTATTCGATTGCCTCCGCGTTGGTCGTCGGCGTTTTTGCGCTGTTGTTCAATGCCTTTTCAGGCGGGCGCGGCAGCGGGCGGGGCGGTGGCTTTGGCAGCGGTGGTTTCGGTGGTGGCCGGTTTGGAGGCGGTGGATTCGGAGGCGGCGGTTTTGGCGGTGGCGGCTTTGGCGGCGGTGGCGGTGGCTTTGGAGGCGGCGGCGCTTCGGGGCGCTGGTGAGCGATGATCCTGCGCGCGTTGCGTCATCTGTTCACGCCGTTCTGGATCGCACCCAGGCGCTTCGGTGCGCCGCTGCTGGCGCAGATCGCGCAGCGCATCGCCGATGCCGAGCAGCGCCGTCCGGGTGAACTGCGCTTCGTCGTTGAGCATGCGCTGGACATCGGCGACGTGCTGTTTCGCCGCGTCACGCCACGGCAGCGGGCGCTGGAGTTGTTCAGCCTGCTGCGCGTGTGGGACACCGAGCACAACACCGGCATCCTGATCCATGTGCTGCTGGCCGACCGCGCTGTGGAGATCGTTGCCGATCGCGGCATCGCCGCCCGCGTGCCGCAACCGCAGTGGGACCTGCTCTGTCGCAATGCGCAGACGGCTTTTCGCGAGCAGCGCTATGCAGAGGGTTCGCTGGCGCTGATCGACGGCGCGGCGCGTCTGCTGGAAAGCAGCTTTCCTGCAAGTTTGCCGAAGAAGCCCAACGAACTGCCCGATCAACCACTGTTGCTCTGATTTTCTGGGGGTATACTCACAAGGCCATGAAAACAAGACACCTGTATTGGCCGCTACTTGTTGGCCCCGCGCTCGCGTTGCTCGCCGGTTGCTCGCTGTTGCAGCCTCCACCGCCGCCATTGCCGGTCGAAGCGGCCATTCCGCCCGAGCCGCCCAAGCCCGTGTACGCGCCGCCGGTGGATACGCATCGCTTCGAGATCGAAGCCACCGACGATGTGGTGGGCCAATTGCAGGTCACCGTGGCGAACAAGGAAGACACGCTTTCGGACATCGCGCGGCGCTTCAATGTGGGCTACGAAGAAATCGTGCGCGCCAATCCGAAGGTTGATCCCTGGCTGCCGCGCGCCGGCACCGAAGTGGTGGTGCCCACGCAGTTCGTGCTGCCCAATGCGCCGCGCGAAGGCATCGTCATCAACGTGGCCGCGATGCGCATCTATTACTTCCAGCCTGTGAAGAAGGGCGAGAAGCAGGTCGTTTATACGCATCCCATCGGCATCGGCAAGGTGGGTTGGTCCACGCCCGAAGGCGCGACGAAGGTGATATCCAAGCAGAAGGACCCGGTCTGGCGGCCCACTGCCTCGATCATCGCCGAGCACAAGAAAAACGGCGAGATTCTGCCGGCCGTCGTGCCGGCTGGCCCTGATAATCCGCTGGGCCGCTACAAGCTCACGCTGGGCTGGGCGAGCTATCTGATCCACGGCACGAACAAGCCTTATGGCGTGGGGCTGCGTTCCAGTCACGGCTGTATTCGCCTGTATCCGGAAGACATCGAACAGGTTTTCGGGATGGTCACGCCGGGCACGAAGGTGCGCGTCGTGAATCAGCCCTTCGTGTTCGGCTGGCATGAAGATCAGCTTTATCTTCAAGCCTACGATGTGCTGGAAGACGACAAGCGCGACTGGCAGAAGTCGCAGCCCAAGCTGCTGTCCAAGACGCTCACCAAGCGCATGCAGGATCAACTGAAGGAGCGCGGCGAAGAGGTGAACTGGGAGCGCGTTGCGCAGATCACGCACGATCCGCGCGGGCTGGCGGTGTCGGTGAGCGATGCGCAGCAGAGCGAGGATCAACTGGTCGCCGCTGCGCCGCGTGTGGAGAATCGCATTCCCGATGGCGGCAACTGGGATGGCGCGGATGATCCGGCGTTGCAAGCCAAGCAAGACACCGAGCAGATGGTCGAGGAACAGAAGCAAGCTCCGCGCAGCTGATCCATCGCTGTCATAGAGTCCGGTCCTCGTGCTGCGACTTCTCTCCCGCCTGCTGCTGCCCTGGGTACGCTTCAGCGTTCGCCCGCCGGAGATAGCGCAACGGTTGGCGCAATTGCCGCAGCCGGTCTGCTATGTGATGGAGCAGCACAGCGTGCTCGACGCGCTGGTGGTGCAGCGCGCCTGCGCGCGGCTGAAGATGCCGCGCCCCGGCAAGTCGCTGGTGGCCGGCGACAAACGCATCGCCAGAGGTTCGATGATGGCGCTGGCGCGGCAGGTGGGCCTGCTGCGCGCACGGCTGGATCGGCGTCCGCCGCCGGTGTTGCAGGCGATGTTGGCTGCCGCGCGAGGTGATCCGCACCTCGATGTCACGCTGTTGCCGGTGGCGGTGTATTGGGGGCGGCGTCCCGAGCGTGAATCCGGCTGGCTGGCGTTGCTGTTATCGGAAGACTGGACGTTATCCAGCCGCCTGCGCCGATTGTTCACGGTGCTGTTCAACAGCCGCAACACGCTGGTGGAGTTCGGGCAGCCGGTCACGCTGCGCGCGCTGATTCCCGGTGATACGCCTGATTTTCAGGCTTCGCGGCGTATCGCGCGCAATCTGATGATGCAGCTCGATGCCGGCCGCACCGCCTACATCGGTCCCGACCTTTCGCACCGGCGCACGCTGCGCGCCCGTGTGCTGCGCACGCAGGGTGTGCGTGCGCAGGTGGCGCAGCAGGCGCGCGAGCGCAAGCTGCCACGGCGCAAGGTGTTCAAGGAAGCCCAGCGCATATTCGATGAGATCGCCGCCGACTACTCGCCCGCGTTCGTGCAGTTCATGGAGCGGTTGCTGCGATGGCTGTGGACGCGCATTTACAGCGGCGTTGAAGTGGCGCACGCGCGCACGCTGGGTTCCATCGCCTCCGGCAATGAACTGGTGTATGTGCCCTGTCATCGCAGCACGATGGACGACGTGCTGACGCCCTACGCCGTCTACACCACCGGCTTTGTGATCCCGCACATCGTCGCGGGTTTGAATCTGAATTTGCCGGTGGTCGGTACGCTGATGCGCAAGGGCGGCACGTTTTTCATGCGCCGCAGTTTTCGTGGCAATGCGCTGTACACGGCTGTGTTCATGAACTATCTGGGCGCGATGATGGCGCGCGGCCACCCGCTGCAATACTTCATCGAGGGCGGGCGCAGTCGCAATGGGCGTTCGTTGCAACCCAAGACCGGCATGCTGTCGATGACGGTGCGCAGTTATCTTCGCCAGCCCGTGCGTCCGGTGGTGTTCGTGCCGGTGTATCTGGGCTATGAGCGCATCATCGAGGCCGAAAGCTATGTGGGCGAGTTGTCGGGCAAGCCCAAGGAAAAAGAAACGCTGTGGGATTTTCTGCGCTCGCTGCGGCGGTTGCGCGAGAACTTCGGCTTCGTGCATGTGAACATCGGCGAGCCGATACCGCTGCAACCCTTGCTCGACCGGCACTTGCCGCAATGGCGCGAGCAGATGAAAGCCGGCGGCAAGATGCCGTCGGTGAACGCGGCAGTGGATGAGCTGGCCCCGCTGATCATGCAGCGCATCAACGCGGCGGCGGCGATGACGCCGGTGAACCTCCTGGCGCTGGTGCTGCTGGCCACGCCACGGCAGACGATGTTCGCCGCAGACCTTGCCCGCCAACTCGAAGTGATGTTGCAGGTGCTGCGCGCCGCGCCGTATTCATCGCGCGTCACCATCACGCATCTGGATGCCGCAGGCATCATCGAGGCCGGCCACAAGCTCGAAGTGGTGCAGCACGGTGAGGGCGG
>JAITMN010000014.1 GCA_031277355.1 Nevskiaceae bacterium
TTGTCCGTAGGCTTTGCGCAGCGCATACAACTGGCCGCGCAGCGCAGGTTCCAGGGTATCCAACTGCTGTTTCACCCGCGCAGCGAAGCGCTCATCCCTGCCGTAGAAATGATTGAACCGCCGCGCCACTTCGCGCGTGATTTCCACATGCGCCACCTGATCTTCGCCCACGGGCACCCAGGCCGGGCGATACAACAGAATGTCGGCGCTTTGCAGCAGCGGGTAGCCGAGAAAGCCGTAGGTGGCAAGGTCCTTGTCTTGTAACTGCGTCTGTTGGTCTTTGTACGTGGGCACGCGCTCAAGCCAGGGCAGCGGCGTGATCATCGACAGCAGCAGATGCAGTTCGGCATGCGCCGGGACCTGCGACTGCACGAAGATCGCGGTATGCGCCGGATCGAGGCCGGCAGCCAGCCAGTCGATCACCATCGCGGTGATGTGCGATTGCAACGGCGAGGTGTCTTCGTAGCCGGTGGTCAGCGCATGCCAGTCGGCGATGAAGAAAAAGCAATCGTAACGCTGTTGCAGCGTCACCCAGTTTTTCAGCGCGCCATGATAATTGCCCAGATGCAGTTGGCCGGTCGGGCGCATCCCCGACAGCACACGCGCGGGCGGCGGGGTCGTTGTCATCCGGCCATTATACGGACGGGACCGCTCCCTTGCCTTGCCGCACCACCACCGGGGGCGAAACGGCAAGGTCAATGACCGTGGTCGGCTCGATGCCGCAGTGCCCCGCATCGATAATGGCGTCGAGCGCGCCATCCAGACGCTCGCGAATCTGCTCGCCATCGGTCAGCGGCAGGTCTTCGCCCGGCAACAGCAGCGTGGAGCTCATCAGCGGTTCGCCCAATTCGGCCAGCAATCGCAGCGGCGCGGGATGGTCGGGCACGCGGATGCCGATGGTCTGACGCTTGGCGTGCTGCACCCGGCGCGGCACCTCTTTGGTTGCCGGCAGCAGGAAGGTGTACGGTCCCGGCGTCAGCGACTTGAGCATCCGAAACTGCCAGTTCTCCACCTTCGCATAGCGGGCCACTTCAGCCAGATCGCGGCAGACCAGCGTGAAGTGATGGTGTTTGTCGGCGCCACGGATGCGGCGCAGCCGCTCCAGCGCGTCCTTGTCGCCGATGTGACAGCCCAGCGCATAGCACGAATCCGTGGGATAGGCGATCACGCCGCCATCACGGATGCACTGCGCAGCCTGACGCAGCAGCCGAAGCTGCGGGTCGCGGGGGTGAACTTCGAGATACAGGGCCACTCGGCTATGATAGCCGCCCCTCACGCCCACGGCTTCCCATGCTTGCCTTCGTCGAATTTTCCCCGCTGCTGGCCTTTGGTCTTGCCTACTGGCTGGGCGGTGTGTACGTCGCCACCGGCGTGCTTATGGGCGCGATGGTCGTGGCGATGCTGGTGGCCTGGCGGATCAAGGGCAAGATTTCACCGATGAACGCGATCAGCACCGCGCTGGTGCTGGTGCTGGGCACGGCAACGCTGGTGCTGCGCAATGTTCACTTCATCCAGTGGAAACCCAGCGTGTTTCTGTGGATCGTCGGCGCGGCGTTTCTGGTCAGCGCCTTCATCGGCAAGATGCCGCTGGCGCAGCGTCTGCTGCAATCGGCCGCGCCCGATCTGGATGTGGAGCCGCGTTACTGGCAATGGGCCAACGCCGCGTTCGTGCTGTTCTGCGCCGTGGCGGGCGCGGCCAATCTGTTCATCGCCTACAACGCCTCCGAAGCCAACTGGATACGCTTCAAGGTGATCGGGCTGCCGGTGGCGATGATGCTGACCATGTTCGGCGTGATGATGTGGCTGCTGTCTCGCCAGAAGCCGGATAAGGCCGCCTGATCGCCGCTTGCAAGAATTCTGCCTGGAGTCTGCCTCATGACATCGATGCCCCGTATTTCCCCGGCTGTGGCTTTGACCTGCGCTACGCTCGCGGCCACGTTGCTGCTGGCCGGCTGCGACAAGAAACCCGCTGCGGCCACGCTGAGCGCCGACACCGTCGCCATCGTCAACGGCAAGGCGATCAGCCGCAACACCTATGAACACTACGTTCAGGGCGTGGCCGGCCGCCCCGCTTCGGACCTGACTTCCGAGCAGCGCAATGAACTGCTCGACAACCTGATTCGCGGCGAACTGATTGCCAGCGAAGCCGAAACGTCGGGCCTCGCCGCGAAGGACGAAACGCGCGCCGTGCTGGAATTGTCGCGCTTGAACGTGCTGCAACAGGCCGCCTCGCAGGATTATCTGAAGGATCGCAAGCCCACGGATTCGGAATTGCAGGCCGAGTACGACACGCAGGTGGCGCTGTTGCCGCGCACCGAATATCGCGCGCGTCACATTCTGGTCAACACCGAAGACTACGCGCGCAGTCTGATCCGCCAACTCGAACGCGGCGGGAAGTTCGAGGAGCTGGCGAAGAAGGAATCCATCGACACCGGCAGCGCCACGCAGGGCGGTGAACTGGGATGGTTCACGCCGGATCGCATGGTCAAGCCGTTCTCCGATGCGGTGATGAAGATGGACAAGGGCCAGATCACGAAAGACCCGGTGCAGACCGAGTTCGGATGGCATGTGATCCAGTTGGAGGAACGGCGCGATGCCGCGCCACCGCCGCTGGAATCGGTGAAGGATCGTCTGGTTCAGATCGTCGAGGCGAAGAAGTTTCAGGCGCATACCGCAGACTTGATGGCTACGGCGAAGATCGAGCGGAATCTGGAGGCGGTTGCTGCGCCGGCGGCTGCGACGCCACCGGCTCCGGCCGTGCCGGAAACGCCAGCGCCAGCGGCTACGGATAACGCTGCCGCACCACCCGCCGCGCCGGTCAACTGAAGCTTCAACCAGGAAGCCCCGCCATGTATCACCTGACTGCACTGGTAACACTGCTGGCCGTTGCCGTCTATACCTTCTCCGGCATCATGGCGAGAAATGCCCGGCGCGCCACCGGCGTCAAAGCGCCGGCCACCGTGGGTCATCCTGATTTCGAGCGTGCGTTCCGTGCGCAGATGAACACGCTGGAATGGATGCCGATATTTCTGCCGTCGCTGTGGCTGTTTGCGCTCTACATCAGCGATGCGGCGGCCGCCGGTATAGGCGTGGTGTGGATCATCGACCGCCTGCTCTACATTCTCGGTTACGCCAAGGCCGCAGAAAAGCGTGGCCCCGGTTTTTTGATTCAGGCGCTGGCCGCGATGGTGCTGCTGGTAGGCGCGCTTGGCGCGGTGGTGATGCGGCTGGCAGGGTGAAAAGCAGAGCGGCGCAAACGCGCCGCCTGCTCCGCCTCGAAGCCTTCCATAGATGAGACTGCGACGGACAGTAGCGAGCCTTCCAAGGCTCCTGACCGTCAGCCCGCATCAAATCACTTTCGTCTGGCGCGCACAGTGAATCATTTGAAATTTGTGCGGCGCGTCACATAGCGGGGGCGTATGACTGCCCCGCCGGACCACGGACTACGGTAGCGTCCCGCTCAACAGCGTGGCAAGCCCGTCGCCATTGAGCACGGTAATGCCCAACTCACGCGCCTTCGTCAGCTTTGAACCGGCATCTTCTCCGGCGATCACATAGTCGGTTTTTTTCGACACGCTGCCTGCCACCTTCGCGCCCAGCGCTTGCAGTTTGTCGCGCGCCTCATCGCGGCTCATCTGCGCCAGCGTTCCGGTGAGCACGATGGTCTTGCCGGCCAGCGGACGCGCCGCCGCCGGTTCAACGGGAATATCCGGCCAGTGAACGCCCCGCTCACGCAGCGTGGCGATGATGCGCCGGTTTTCCGCATCGGCAAAAAATGCCACCACATGCGCCGCCACCACCGGCCCGACATCGGGCACGGCGATCAGGCTGGCTTCATCAGCGGCTTCCAGCGCTTCCAATCGGCCAAAGTGTTTTGCCAGCGCCAGCGCCGTGGCTTCACCCACTTCGCGGATGCCCAGCGCATGAAGAAAACGCGGCAGCGTGGTGTTGCGGCTGACATCGATCGCGGCGATCAGATTCTGCGCTGATTTGTCGGCCATGCGCGGCAGTTGCGCCAGCGTTGCCGCATCGAGCGCATATAGATCGGCGGGCGATTCCACGAGGTTCTGCTCGATCAACTGCGCGATGCGCTCATCGCCCAGGCCGTCGATGTTCATTGCGCGGCGGCTGGCGAAATGCCGCAGCGCTTCATGGCGCTGCGCGCGGCAACGCAATGCGCCGGTGCAACGCGCCACCGCCTCGCCCTCAACGCGCTCCGCCGGCGAGCCGCACACCGGACATTGCGACGGCATCACGATGCGGCGCGCATCGGCGGGACGCAGTTCCGGCACAATCCGCGCAACTTCCGGAATCACATCTCCGGCGCG
>JAITMN010000036.1 GCA_031277355.1 Nevskiaceae bacterium
TTTGCAGCGCGGTGGTGATGTCGTCATCGCAGGTGGGAATGAACACGCCCGCCGGCATGATCTGATAGATCGACGCATCGGTGGCGTAGCGGCCGCGCGAAGCGGCGTCGAACAGCACCAGCCCGCGTGTTTCAGCACGCAGACGCCGCGCCAGCGCCTGGCTGATCGGCGTTGGGGGCAGGGCGGCCCCCAACGGAAGGGCGAGGCGTGGCGCGGTTTGGGCAGGCATCAACAGATATTAACGCTTGATTCGTACTCCGAGCTTGTAAGTGCGGCCCACGGGTGGGAACAGCACGTTGTTGCCGGTGCCGTTGGCGCCGCCCTTGCGGATCGGGTCCTTGTTGCCGAGGTTGTTGCTGGAGAAGTACACGACCAGACCGCCGTCCTGACTGGGTGAAAAGTCGTAGCTGGCCGTCATGTCCGCATACCAGGCGCTGGGCACACTGTTGTCGTTGATGCTGGTCGACAAGGCGTTGCTGTAGCCCGGATCGGTCGGATCGATGTAGCCGGCAATGTAAATGCCCGAAGGCACATAGCGGCTGTGCAGCGACACATTCAGCGGCCCGCGATCCCAGCGCAGCATGCCATCGAGCATGAAGTCGGGCATGCCGCCGGGGGTTCCTGCGCGCTGTCCGGTCTGCCCTGCACGGTTGGTCGATCCGGCCGTGTCGACGGTGGTGTAATCCGTCGTGCGCGTGGCGAGCAGACGGAAGTCCAGATTGCCCAAGCTGCCTATCGGCTGGCGATAACCGAACTCCACGTCAAACCCGCGCGTGTAGAAGCGGTCGAGGTTCTGCCGCGTGTCGTTGACCTGTACCAGCCGGCCGACCGCCGCTGGAGGTATTGGTGGATCGCGGGTGAGCAGCGCACAGAATTCCGTTGCCCCCTGGGAACAGCGCAGCACGATGTTCTGGCCGCCGACGGTGGCGATTGCGCCCTTGATGTCGATGTCGTAGTAGTCCACCGATAGTTGCATCCGGCCAAGAATGCCATCCACTGCCGGTTGAATGACGAATCCGACCGTCATCGTGTCGGACTCCTCCGGCACCAGATCGGGATTGGAGCCCGAGATCGAGACCGGGTTCACCTGTGCACTGTTGTTTTGCACGTCGTTGATGATGGCAAAGCCGCGCGTAACGGGTCCGAACAGTTCGTTGACGTTGGGCGCGCGAATGTCGCGCGATTGCGTGGCCCGGAAGCGCAGCGACTGGAAGGGCTGCCATACCAGGCCATATTTCCAGGTGGTCACATCCGCATCCGAGGAAATGCCGGCGTTGCTTCGACCGTAGGAAGTGCGGCGTATCGCGCCGTTGAGTTCCAGGTTCTTGGCCAGCGTCACGTCCTTGGCGAGCGGGACGATGGTTTCCAGATAGCCTTCCGTTACATCGATCTTGCCGGAAACATCCGAGGCATTGCCGATGTACCAGCCAAGCTGCTGCGATAGCGGGTCCGCTTCTCCCTGCAAATTATCGCTGCGCCATTCCAGGCCCGCCGCCGCCGCAACCGGACCGGCCCAGGTGGAGAACAGATCACCCTGGACGTTGGCGGCAAGGATGTGCTCGGTGATCGAGTTGTGCTGTATCGGATTGCCCAGCAGATATTCCCTGTGCCCCGGCTCCAATTGCTGCCCGAAGGGGTTCAGCGGTATGCAGGCCGGATCGTCGTTGTTCGGGTTGGCGTCGTCGTTCACGCGGCAGACGATTCGCCCTGCGGCGTTGCGCACCGAATCCATCGCGTTGGCCAGAGGCGTGACCTTGCCGGTGCCAATCGTGGTGGACATCGACTTGTTCGAGCCAAATTGATAGTAGGCGTCCCAGGTCCAGCTGCCGCCCAATTTTCCTTCCAGGCTTGCCAGTACGCGAAACGCAGCATTGTGGGTGCGGGTTTCGGGGAAGCCGAATTCCTCGAAGTTCTTGCCGAAGACGAAGGATGCAACTTGGGGGTTCGCATCCAGCATGCCACGCACGTCCAGTGCCGGGTCCAGCGATGAGGGGATGAAAGGGTTGTCGCGATAAATGGTGTAGCTTGGACTCAACAGTTGGCGCGCGCCACCCTGACCTTGAACGCGGCCATAGGACAGATCAAGCCGCCCCGTCAGCGAATCGGTGAAGTCGAACAGGGTTCGCGTGTAGATCGCGATGCGGGTATTGGGAGCCACGATGGGACTGCCGTAGAGGTTGGCGTTGGTCCTGACGTTCTCGCCGCCGATCATGTTGCTGGTGCTGCGCGGGAAGCCGTATTGGAAGTAGCGAGGTTCTCCGTTCGCAGTGAAGGAGATACCTTGCAATGCCGGTAATGCCGCCGCGTTGCCTCGATCTTCAATGATCAAACCATAAGGCGAAAGATTGGCCGGGTTGTTGTCGGGCAGCACGCTGTTGGAAGGGTAGTTCGCCCCGATGGCTCCTTGCGGCCGCCCCATGTTGCCCCATTGCTCAAAGCACCAATCGCGCACGCCGCAGGTGCCCACGCCGTCATTGGTTTCAAAATCCGCGCCGATCACGAAGTGAGAGCGTCCCTCAAGCAGTTCGGTGCCGCTGGCGAACTTGGCCGACCAGGTGTTGTTGTCGCCATAGGTCGAGGTGCCGAAATCGGCCGAAGCACGAATACCCGTGAGTCTTTCATTCAGGATGAAGTTCACGACGCCGGCCACCGCGTCGGAGCCGTAGGCAGCCGAGGCGCCGCCCGTCACCACTTCGGCTCTCTCCAACAAGATGCTGGGGATCATGTTGGTGTCCACGGTGCCGTTGTTCGTGGAAGGAACGAAGCGCTTGCCATCCACCAGAATCAGCGTGCGGGAAG
>JAITMN010000042.1 GCA_031277355.1 Nevskiaceae bacterium
GTTGTGCCTGATGAGGCGATGGCTCGCTGGGCAGGCAGAGCGATTGATCTGGATGGCAAGAACAGCTTCACGCCGTTTGTGCTGGGGCCGTCTGCTGTTCCGCTGATTCTCGACGAAGCGCAGGCGCGCGAGAATCCGGAGCTGGCGGTTCTTTCTGTCATGGTTCACGGCAAGGCCGTGGATGCCGAACAGTCCGCGCAAATGGCGCTGGTGGCGCAGGCCGCGATTGTTCCCCTTGACCGTGAACGGTCCACGCTATACAACGATTTGATCCTCAGTTCGCTGGGCGAAGCGGCCCGCAAGGTGTTGCAGACCATGGCTTTGGCAAAATACGAATATCAAAGCGACTTTGCCCGCCGTTATGTGGCGCAAGGCAGAGAGGAGGGCCGTGTGGCTTTGCTCACGCGCCTGCTGACCCGGCGTTTTGGTCCGCTATCGGATACGGCGCGAGAGCAATTGCGCAGCGCTTCCATCGACCAGCTGGACGCGATGGGCGAGCGCTTGCTAACCGCGAACAGTTTGAGCGAAGCGCTGAACGGATAGCAGGCGCGCAACGAAAAGAGGGGCTCAACGCCCCTCTTTCCATTCATCCACGGACGAGCCGTTGTCAGAAGTCGAGGTTGTAATTCACCCGGCCATAGAACACGCGCCCGATGGGATCGTAGTAGCGCGGGTCGTAGCCGCTCTGGAAGACAAGCCCTTGCCCGGTCAGTGGCGGGTCTTTGTCCATCAGATTCTTGATGCCGAAGGTGAAGCCAAGACCTTCGATGGGAGACTGCCAACCGGCGAACACGTCCACGGTGGTGAAGCTCTTGACGTGGTTGTCCGGGTACTCGCCGCTGGGGTCATCGGCATAGCCGGACTTGTGATGCAGCGTGGCGCCGGCCGAGAACTTCTCGCCCTGCCAGTTGCCGGTGAGTTGATGCTTCCAGCGGAACACCGGACCGTCGCCCACATAGGCGCCCACGTTTACGTTCCACGGACCTTCCGGATAGTCCTGATAGTCGTAGCGCCGTACCCAGGTGCTGTCGTAGTTCACCCTGAACTGGCCCACGTCGGTGCGGATCGCCCACTTGAAATTCAAATCCACGCCATCGGTGATCAGGCCGCCCGGATTCTGCAAGCGTGAGTCGATGTAGCCGCAGAAGGGGCTGTTGGAAATATTGCACTGCGAGGGTTGATCCGAAATCGCGTTGCTGGCATTGCGATGGATGTACTGCGCCGACCACGACTGATTGGCCGGATCAAGTATCGTGGCTACCGGAATCGAGTTGATCATGTCCTGAATCTGGATGAACCAGTAATCGGCGCTGAAACTCAGGTTGCTGGCCGGTTCCACGACGCCGCCAACGGAGAAGGACTTGGACTTCTCCGGCTTCAGTTCGGTGTTGCCGCCAAGCAATTGCGTGAGCTGGATGTTGCAGAAGTTGGGCGGACCAGCCGTGCCCGAGCCCACGCCGCCGGGGCAGGTCAGCGGATCGGTGACACTGCCGGTGTTGGTGAATGCCTGCGAAGCGTAGAGGTCATACAGACTCGGCGCGCGAAAACCCGTGGACGCCGCCGTGCGGATCACCAGTTGCCGCAACGGCTGCCAGCGCAGGCTCACCTTCGGATTGGTGGTGTCGCCGAAGTCGCTGTAGTGGTCGTAGCGGCCAGCCAGTGTCAGGTCGAGCGTGCTGTGCAGCGGAATGTTGACCTCCGCATAAGTTGCCCAGATGTTGCGCTTGCCCGCGCTGAACGACGTGGGATCGACGCCGGTGCTCGATACCACCAATGCGGCATATTCGGTGTTCGCCGCGTTGAGGAAATTCTCGTGACGATACTCTGCGCCGAAGGCGAAGGCGACCTGACGGCCAGCGCTGAACCAATCGCCCAGCGCATTGTTGCCGATGCGCGCGTCGGCTGTGGTCATCGTGCCGCGACCAAACTGCAACAGACCTGGCAGCAGCGAGGCTTCCAGATAGGCCGCACCCGCCGCATCCTGCTCGCCGTGCGGATTGATGATGCCGCTGATGATGCCTTCGGCGATTCTGTCGCCGTCGCCATAACCGCGGATCAGCTTGCTGTCGGTGGTGGTGCGGTTCCACGACACGCCAGTCTGGTAATCCCACGCTCCGGCGCTGCCCTGGAATGAAAGCAGCGCACGATGCTGCAACGAGATGTTGTCGTCGCCGCGCGGACCGGTGGGACCACCGCGCCATTGCACCCAGATCATGCCCGGCTGAAACGGAGTCTCGGCGAGGTTTCCGGAAGTGAATCCCAGCGACGACAGGGAACAGTCCACGCCGAAGGTGCAACCCACGTCGTCGTTCCAGTCGGCAATTTCGAAGAAATCCGCGCCGTTGTAGGTGGGGTCGAGCGCCGGATTGTTCGGGTAGTACGGGTTTGGCGTGACGCCATCGGGCAGGAACGGGTTCTGCGCATACGGCGCATAGGGCACCGGCGCGATGAGGGTCTTCACCGAACTGCGGGCGACGAAATATTCCACGCTCAGCGTGTTGTTTTCGCCCACTTTCACATCGCCCCTGATCAGGCCCGACAGACGTTCGGATTCGGGGATGTAATCGACGAAGCTGGAGGTGGTCATCAGACAGGAGGTGTCGGTGGGGTCTTTCGCCGGATCGTCGTTGGGAATCGTGAACAGGCCGGTGGTGCAACCCGGCCCCGCCGCGTTGTAGAACACCGAGCCATCGCCCTGCGCGTAGTTGGCCGGCAGCGGCGAGAACGACAGACCGCCGGGGAAGCGCGTGTTGAACGGGCGCTGCGTGCCGGAGACGTTATCCTGCTTCTGGTAATCGACGAAGGCGAAGACGTTGAAGCCCTGCGTGTCGAGGCTGCCGAAGCCGCCGCCGATGTTGCCGCTGATCGTCGCGCCGCCCGGATGCTCGGGGTGATCGTAGCCGCCGGTGAACGACAGACCCTGGAAGTCGTTGCGCGTGATGAAGTTGATGACGCCGCCGATGGCGTCGGTGCCATACAGCGAGGAGGCGCTATCGCGCAGCACCTGCACGTTCTGGATGGCGGCCAACGGAATGGAGTTCAGGTCGGGCGCGGCGCTGCTGAATGAACTGTTGGCGATGCGGCGGCCATTGAGCAGCACCAGCGTTTTGTCGGTGCCGATGCCGCGCAGGTCTGCATACGAAGCCCCGCCCGTGCCTAAGCCAACGGTTTGGCTGGTGCCGGTGGAAGTCTGGTTCGCGCCCAGCGAGCCCAACACTTCCTCGACGGAGGTCTTGCCTTCGGGGCGCAGGTCGGTGACGTTCAGCACCGTCAGCGGCACCGCGGTTTCGGCATCCGCGCGACGGATTGCCGAGCCGGTAACGACCACTTCGGCCAGTTCGTCGTCAGCGTCAGCGGCTTGAACGGCGGCAGGAAGCGCCAGTGCGGCGAACGTGGTGGCGAGCAAGGCGTGACGCACGGCCCTGCGAACATTCGAGGAGCCGCTCATGGCTGGCTCCTCCGTGCGGGGGGGGGGGCGTCGGAACGAGTGTTTACATAAATCATCAGTACCTCCAATAACGCGAAAGCCCGAAAGGTGACCTTCCGGGCTTCCGTGGTTTCTTCATCGAACCTTAGTTTACCGCGTACAGTTGGTCCTTCTCAGCACCACGCGGCGATTCTGCGCGCGGCCTTCGGCGGTGTTGTTGTCCGCGATGGGCTCGCTCTCGCCCCGGCCCAGCACTTCGATGCGTCCGGCGGCGATGCCCTTGCCTTCCAGATACCGCGCCACGGTCTGCGCACGGCGCTGGGACAGCGTCTGGTTGTAGTTCGCATCGCCCACGCTGTCGGTGTGACCCACGGCCTGACCTTCGATGAATTGCAGGTTGCCCAGCGTCGTGGCCAGTTCGTCGAGCTTGATGCGGTCTTCCACCGTCAATTCGGCGGAGTTGAACGCGAACTGCAATTGCACGGTCACGTCGCAGGAACAGCCGCGCGCATCCACGCGATCACCGCGCGGTGTGGCCGGACACATATCCGCCGTGTCGGGCACGCCATCGCCATCGGTATCAGCCGGAGGCGGCGGAGGGGGTGGGGGAGGAGGCGGGGGTGGGGGCGGCGGGGGAGGAGGCGGTGGCGGCGGAAGCGCGGCCACCGGCACGACCGGAGCCTTGCCGCCGAACGACAGTTGCAGGCCAAGCCCAAAGACCCAGTCGCCCATTTGGTCCGCCAGGCCATACAGATACGAGGCGTCGCCGCGCAATTGCACGCGGACGTTGTCGCTGCTGTTCAGATCGACCAGCGCGCCCACACCGGCCTTGGCGAAGATGTCGCCACGGAATCCGGCGTCGGCAAAGCGCCAGCCGGTGCCCAGCGTGAGCAGCGGGCTGAAGCGCGCGTCGCGATTCCACACGCGGTCGAAATCCAGACCCACGGCCGACAACTGGAAGTTGCCTGCGGCGGGGTTGTCGAAATCATGCTGACTGAGCAGGCCGTTGAGGCTCCAATCCCAGTTCTTGTTGATGATGCGGCCGATGTACACGGCCCCGCCGAAATCGTCTTCGGCCACGCGGTCGCCGTCGATGACGGAGTAGATGCCCTTGGCGCCGATCTTCCACGCGCCCGGGTCCTCACCTCCGGCCAGCGCGACGCCAGCGCTGCCGACCAGTGCGGCGATGATTACCGGATAGAGTGACTTTTTCATGTGACTTCCCTTTGCTTGAGCCTCAAGAGTTGAGGATGGCCTCGATACTAAGGGTTTCCCTGATACGGCGCCACCGGCAAAGGCCGGTTTGATGCGTTATAACAACGACTTTTGTCGCATTTTTATGGACTATTAGGCGGTTGTCGCTAAAAGCTTACAGTTTTGGCGCCCCGGCGGCCCAGCGGACGCGATCGCCCACCGCGATGCCCCGGCGCTGCGCTTCCCCGCCGCGAATCTCCACCACGCCGGCCACCGGCGCACCGGATTCGATGATGGCGAGGCTGAGCGGCTGCGTATTGCGCGCAATCGACAGGATGCGACCGTCGGAGCCGAAGAACAGCATGTCGAGCGGCACATAGGTGTTCTTCATCCACATGTTCATCGGCCGGATTTCGGCCAGCACGAACACCATGCCGTAGTCGGCGGGCAGTTCGCGCAGCCACATCAGCCCTTGCTGCTGGCGGTCGGGCGTGTCGGCGATCCAGATTTGGAAGCTGTCGCGGCCCTTGGCGCGTTCCACCGTCATCTGGCCGCGCGGGAACGCGGCAAGCTGCGCCGGGGCGAAAGCTGCTGCGGCATGCGCCGTTTGGCCGGGCGCGAAGGCCGGCAGGACGGCGAGCGTCAGCAGCGTGAAGATGGCGGCGGCGATGGCGCGGGCGTTCATGGGTCCTCTCCGGTGCGAATGATGCCAATGAATTCGAAGGTGGCTGCCAATAGGCCCGGTCCACCGCTGATTGGTTCCGCAGGGGCCAGACAATAGCCGCGCACGGCGATCCGTTCCAGGTTTTTGCCGGCGGCGGGCGCGGGTTCGCGGGCGGTGATCTGGCTGGCGCAGCGTTCGTCGCCGCGCGTGCTGTACAGCGTTTTCTCGCCTTCGAGAATCACGGTGAGATTGGTGGGCAGCGCCTGCGCCTTGCCCGGCGCGGTGTCGTTCAGGTCGATGCCGAAGATGAATCGCAGGCGGCGCGGTGCGGCGTTGCCGGGCGAGGGCAGCTCGCCTGCGAAGGATGCGCGAAGGCCGTGACCGTCGGGGCGCGGGCCGCCGTCACATTCCAGCGCTGAGCCGCGCCAGTCGAGATTGGCGTCGATGGCGCCACCGAGTCGTGCGGAGAGGAAGGCTTCGGTGTCGCCTTCGCACAGCGAACGCAGGTCTGCGGCGGGCAGCAGGCTGCTGGCGGTGGCGGGTGTTCCCGTGTTCATCGCCGCAGGATTCTGTGGCGATGAGGCCATTTCCGGCGCAGATTGCTGACGTTGACATGCAGTTATTGCTGCCGCCAGCAGCAGAAATGCGCTGAAAATGAGCCGAATCATCAATGCAGTCTACGGCTTCGCATCCATACGCGACATCGTTGGGTAAACTTCGCGGATGCAAGTGATCGAAATCTCACCGGTGATACCGGAAGCCCTCAAGCGCCTGCCTGAAATGGCGGCGAATCTGTCTTACAGCTGGGATCGTCCCACGCGCGCGCTGTTCCAGGACCTGGACCGGATGCTGTGGCGTCAGGTGCGCTCCAACCCCAGGCTGATGCTTCGCTGCGTCAGCCAGCAGGTGCTGGATCGTGCTGCGGCCGATCCGGACTACCTGCGGCGGTATCAACAGGCGTTGGCCACCTTCGACGGGTATCTGTCGCAGGAAGCGGTGCGGCGCGATCAGCCGCTGGTGGCGTATTTCTGCGCCGAGTACGGTATCCATGAAAGTCTGCCGATCTACTCCGGCGGTTTGGGCATTCTCGCCGGCGATCATTGCAAGGCCGCCAGCGATGAGCAGATGAATTTCGTTGCGGTGGGTTTGCTCTATCGCCAGGGTTATTTTTCGCAGACCGTGGATTCGGATGGTTTGCAGCATGCCGGTTACAGTCAGGCCGATCCGCGCGATCTGCCGCTGGAAGCGGTAACGAACGAAGCCGGGCAACCGCTGATCGTGCGCGTACCGATGGCCGATCGTGAAGTCGAAGCGATGCTGTGGCGCGTGCAGGTGGGGCATGTGAGCGTGTATCTGCTCGACACCGACACGGCGGGCAATCAGCCGGCCGATCGCGATATCACTTTCCGTTTGTATGGCGGGGATGAGGCGCATCGCATTCGGCAGGAAATCGTGCTCGGCATCGGCGGCGTGCGCGCGCTGCGCGCGTTGGGACGCGCGCCTGCCGTGTGGCACATGAACGAAGGACACGCCGCGTTTCTGGCCATCGAATTGCTGCGCGA
>JAITMN010000059.1 GCA_031277355.1 Nevskiaceae bacterium
CCGAAGTATTTTCCGCCGCAGTTGATCCACTACGCGAACACGCAGTTGAAGCACAAGATGCTGTTCGGCACCGACTATCCGTTGATCACGCCGGAGCGGTGGATGAAGGACTACGATCAGGCCGGTTTCCGGCCCGAAGTGCGCGAGATGATTTTCAAGGGCAATGCAATTCGTGCGCTGGGATTGGAACAGCACACTTGAAGAGGAGCTGACGATCAAAATGTTACGTCGCCGGGCACTGAGCGTTTTGGGGGCGGCCGTGTTGAGCGCGGCGCTGATGGGCGCGTCTGCGCCGGCATCTGCGCAGACCAAGGCGGCCAAACCGCTGAAGATCGTCGTCTATGGCGGCAGCGGCGCGATTGGCAGCCGCATCGTCAATGAAGCGGCGGCGCGTGGTCATCAGGTCACCGTGGTGGATCGCAGCCCGAAGCCGGAGCTTGCGCCGCAGGGCGTGCGCGTAGTGCAGGGCGATGCGCTCGATGCACAGGACATCGGCAAGAACATCGTGGGGCAAGACGCGGTGATTTCTTCAGTGATCGTGCGTCCCGCGCCGACGGCGGATTTTTCGCTGAAGATCGCGCAGGCGATGGTGGCGGCGCAGCGCGCACAGCAGGGCGCGAACAAAACGCGCTTTCTGATGGTGGGCGGCGCAAGCAGTCTGTTCGATGCGCAGGGCAAGCGGCTGATCGACAATGCGCGTCAGCCGGTGGCCTTTGAAGTCAGCGGCGCCGTTGCGGCGCTGGATTGGTTGCTCACGGTCAAGGATGTGCCGTGGACCTTCTTCAGTCCGCCGCAGCGCATCTCGGCGGGCACGCGCACGGGCAAGTATCGTCGGGGCGGCGATCAGTTGGTGGTGGACGATCAGGGCCGCAGTGCGATTTCGATGGAGGATTATGCCGTGGCGATGATCGATGAAATCGAAAATCCGCAGTCGGTGAACAAGCGGTTCACCGCAGCCTACTGACCGCGGCCTACTGAATGATCCGCTTCGGCATGATCCGCCTTGGTGCGATGGCCTTCGTCGCCAGCGTGTTGCTGATCAGCGCCGGATATGCCGCAAACGCGCAAGGTCTGCACGAAGCCGTTTACGCGAATGATCTGCCCGAAGTGAAACGGCTGCTTGCCGAAGGCGCGGACGTGCGCGCGCCCAATGCCTTTGGCGCAACGCCGATGATGCTGGCGGCGGTCACCGCCGATACGCAGATGATTCGCACGCTGCTGGATGCCGGGGCCGACGCCGAATCCACCAACGCCGAAGGCCAGACGGCGCTGATGGTGGTGGCGCGCACCGGCAATGTCGAGGCGGCGCAGTTGTTGCTGCGCAAGGGCGCGAAGGTCAACGCGAAGGAAAGCTGGGGCGGACAAGACGCGCTGATGTGGGCCGCCGCGCAGAGTCAGCCGGAGATGATTGCCTTTCTGCTGTCGAAGGGAGCGCAGGTGGACGTGCGCTCCACTGTGCGCGATTGGCAGCGCCGCGTGACCGCCGAAGGCCGCCCGAAGGACATGAACCGGGGCGGATTCACGCCGCTGTTGTTCGCGGCGCGCGAGGGTTGTGTGGCGTGTTTGCGCGAATTGCTGGAAGGCGGCGCGGACATCAACCTGCCCGACCCCGATGACGTCACCGCGCTGAACATGGCGCTGCTGAACCACAACTGGGACGCCGCGCGTTTCCTGATCGAAGCCGGCGCGGATGTGGATTTCTGGGACATCTACGGCCAGACGCCGCTGTATGTGGCCGTGGACATGAACACGCTGCCCATCGGCCGCCGCGTGGAATTGCCGTCGATGGATCACACCACGGGCATTGATGTCATCAAGATGCTGCTGGATCGCAACGTCAATGTGAACGTGCAACTGAAGCTGCGTCCGAAGTATCGCAACATTCCCTATGATCGTTATCGCGATCCGATGATCGTGTGGGGCACCACGCCGTTGCTGCGCGCCGCCAAGGGCGGCGACGTGGCGGTGGTCGAACTGCTGTTGCAGCATGGCGCGTTGCCGAATCTTGCCAACTCGCTGGGCGTCACGCCGTTGATGGCCGCTTGCGGCGATGGGCATGTACACGATCCCACGCGCGGCAATGTGCGTACCGAAGCCGACGCGCTGGCCGAATACGATCTGCTGCGCGCTGCCGGGGCCGATGTGAACGCGCGCACGGATCGCGCGCTGGCCGATGCCGATCTTAAAATCTACATGCCCGGCAATCGCACCGCGCTGCATGCGGCGGCGGCGCGTGGGTGGAACGAACTGGTGAAGCGGTTGGTGGCCGATGGGGCGCAGCTTGATGTGCTCGACACGAACGGCCTGTCACCCATTGACTATGCAATGGAACGGTTCCCCACGGAGTTCAACGCCATTGAATTCGGGGAGCACGACGAAACGGTGGCGCTGCTGCGCAGTCTGGGAGCCAAGCTTGAGAATCCCGATGCGAAGTTCGCGCCGGCGTCCACGCCGAGCATCCAGGCGCTGGTGCCCTGATGGGCGCCAACCTTGCAGATTGAGCCTCGCCCGGATTGCGCATCGCCGCGTTTCGGGCCAAGCTGGGACAACTAGATACAGGGGGCCTCCAGGATCACCATGGACCGCAGAGACTCGGCATTTGATGCCGGCATGGCCGTGCGCCGCGATATGTTCGGCGACAGCGGGGCCGTGCAGCGCATGGCTCAGGCCACCGACTTCAACCGCCCGTTCGAGGAATTGGTCACGCGCTATTGCTTTGGCGAGGTGTGGTCGCGCGAGGGGCTGGACCCGAAGACGCGCAGCCTGATCACGCTGGCCGCGCTCGTGGCGATGACCAAGCCCAATCAACTGAAGGTGCACGTGCGCGGCGCGCTCGCCAATGGCGCAACGCCTGCGGAAATCCGCGAGGTGCTGCTGCATACGGCGGTTTATGCCGGTATTCCCGCCGGAGTCGAAGCCTTCAACGCAGCGGCCGAAGTGCTGGAGAAAAAGGCGTAATGCGCATCGGCTTCGTGGGCCTGGGCAACATGGGTGTGCCGATGTCCGGCAACCTGTTTCGGGCGGGGCATCAACTCATCGTCTACGACGCCGATCCGGTGCGGGCGCGTTCGTTTGCGCAGGCGCATCCGGGCGTGGTGGCGGCTGCGTCGCTGGCGGAGTTTGCGCCGGCCGAAGTGGTGGTGACGATGCTGCCCAATGGCGGGGTGGTGCGCGAGGTTTATCTGGGGGATGGCGGCAGCGCCAGTGGTCTGGCTGCCGTCCTGCAACGCGGCACGATTGCCGTGGACATGAGCTCCGCCGATCCTGCGGGCACGCGCGCGCTGGGTCAGGCGCTGCAACCCTTCGGCGT
>JAITMN010000074.1 GCA_031277355.1 Nevskiaceae bacterium
ATTCACCTGCCCCAGACGCTGCAAGTCCGTCTGCGTCGCCAGCAGTTGATCCTCGCGCTCCACGATCCGCGCTTCGGCGGGCAGCAACAGCAGCACTTCTTCCAGATCAAAGCGCGTCAGCGCGAACTGTTCCAGCAGACTTTCGCGCCGCAGCCGCGTTTCCTGCGCCGCGAGCCGCGCGGCTTCCAGCGCCTGCCGCGCCTCCTCGACGCGCCGCTCCACTTCGATCCGCCGCTCATCGAGCCCGCGCAGTTCCGCATCGGCCGATTCCAGATCGCGCCGCGCCGCCTGCAAGTCGGCCTCGATTTCAAGCCGCCGTTCGAGCAGTTCGTTCAGTTGCCGCGAAAGCTGTTCTATCGGCGCATCGCCATCGGCCAGTTCACGATCCAGTTGCTGCTGACGCTGCGCCAACTGCTCATGCTGTTCGTGCATGCGCTGTAGCGTTGCCGCCAGCGAGGCTTCGGTAGACTTTCGGCCTTCGAGTTGAATCAGCACGTCGCGCGCCCGAGTCTGCGCGGCGGAAGCCAACTCGCGCGCCTGCGTGCTGGCAGCGCGGCGCTCATCGCGTTCATCTTCCAGCACCGCACGCTGCGCTTCCAATCGTTCGAGCCGTCCCGTGGCTTCTTCCAGCGCATCACGCGCCCGCGCCACGGCCTGCTGCGTGCGGGTGGATTCCTGCTGCACTTCGGCGCTCTCGCGTTCGATGCGCTCCAAACGCAGCGCGCTTTGCTGACTGCGCGCGCGCATCGCCTCCAACGCACTGCGCGCTTCGGAATGTCCGGTATGGGTGGACTGAATCTGCCGCTGCAATTCGTCCCGCTGCGCTTCGGCCTGCGCCAGATCGGCGCGCGAAGCCTGCAAACGCTGCTCGACTTCGCTCACCGTCTGCTCACGCTGTTTCAACTGGCCCCGCAGCCCGCGAATCCGGTGTTCACGCTCGATCACGCCCGCGTGCGGATCGCCGCCTCGCGCCACACGCAGCCAATCGCGCCCCACCCACACGCCTTGATCGGTCACCAGCGATTCGCCATCGGCCAGCGCGCCACGGCGCGCCAAGGCTTCTTCCAGCGACGCCACCGTGCCCACGCGCTCCAAACGCCGCAGCACCGCACGCGGCCCGCGCACGCGCGCGGCCAAGCCTTGTCCATCGCCCTGCTGCGTACCCTCTTCGACCAGCATCACCTGCCCGCCGGTCAGTTCACCGATGCGGCCGGCCACCGCGTCGATGGATGGCACCGACACGGCTTCCAATGTCTCGCCCAGCACCGCTTCGACGCTGCGCTCCCAGCCGCTTTCAACCTCCAACTGCGCCGTAACACGCGGCCTCTCGGCAAGCCCCGTGGCCGCAAGCCATCGCCCCGCATCCCGATCAGCCTCGCCCAGCGCCGCCTTCTGCAACGCATCGAGCGACACCAGTTCGGCCCGCGCAGCCTCGCGCGCATGACGCGCGGCCTCCAACTCACGCTCCACCTGCTGCTGTGTTTCGCGCAGGCGCTGCAAGTCTTCCAGCATCCGCTGCAACGCGCTGAACGCCTGTTCACTCGCGCCGCGCGCCGATTGCTCCACCTGTTCCAGTTCCGCCAGCGCTTCAGCCGCGTTCTGCCCGATCAGTTGATCGAGCTCCACGGCAAGACGATCCCGATGCGCACCCAGGCGCCGCAACTGATCGTCCAGTTGCTCGATGCGCGCACGCTCCACCTGCGTGGTCTGATACGTGCCGCCCAGTTCGCGATTGAATTGCTCCCAGCGTTCCTGCCACTGCTGCAACTGCGCTTCGGCTTCCTCACGCGCGGCCAGTCGCTGCCCTTCGGCCTCCTGAGCCGCCGCCGCGCTGGGCATCAACTCGGCAATCTCCGCGCGCAGACGTTCGGCCAGCGTTTGATCGCGCGTCAATCCACTGGCTACGTCGGCCAGCATCGAGCGCGTTTGCGTCAACTCCTGCTGCCGGCGCTCGCGCAACTCGCGCGCGTGCGTCAGCTGCTGCTCGCAGCGCGCCACTTCCGCGCCCTGCTGGTAGTAACCGCCCTGCACGGTATTCACGCGCTCGCTGGCGGCAAACTGAAACTCGCGCTGTTTCTCGACCGCCGCTTCAGCCGCGCGCTGCGAGGCCACCTGCTGTTGCAGCACGAGGTCCGCTTCGCGCATCGCGCGATTGTTGATCGCCGCGCCGCTGTCGATTTCGCGCAGCCGCAGCGCCAGCACTTCGGCCGACAACTGCCGCTCGCGATTCTTCAATTCCTGAAAGCGCCGCGCTTGCGCGGCCTGCCGTTGCAGATGACGGATTTGTTTATCCACTTCATCGCGCACGTCTTGCAGCCGTTCCAGGTTCTCGCGCGTATCGGTGATGCGCGCTTCAGTCTCGCGGCGACGCTCCTTGTAGCGCGAAATGCCCGCAGCTTCTTCGATGAAGGCGCGCATGTCATCGCTGCGCGCCTCGATCACGCGGGAAATCATCCCCTGTTCGATGATGGCGTAGCTGCGCGACCCCAGGCCCGTGCCAAGAAACAGCGTGGTGATGTCCTTGCGGCGGCAGCGCGCGCCATTGATGAAATAGGCCGACGTTCCATCGCGCGACACCACGCGCTTCAGCGACACTTCGGCGTAGGTGGCGTAGTTGCCGCCCAGCTTGCCGTCGCTGTTATCGAAGATCAGCTCCACCGAGGCGGTGCCCACCGGCCGGCGCGTGCCGGAGCCGTTGAAGATCACATCGGCCATCGAGTCGCCGCGCAGGTGACGTGCCGACAGCTCGCCCATCACCCAGCGCACCGCGTCGATGATGTTGGACTTGCCGCAACCATTGGGCCCGACCACGCCGGTCAGGTTCGAAGGAAAAGGCACCGAGGTCGGATCGACGAAGGACTTGAACCCGGCAAGTTTGACCCGACTCAGACGCATTGCGCGGCGAGCCTCGTTCCATGTGGCATATTTGAAGACTGCATAGGGGGCGGTAGTGTAGATTAAACTGTCACACCGATGAGCACCCAACCTTCAACCGGAATCGAAACCTTCGTCAATCCGGCCTCCGACCGCGACTACACCATCCGCATCACGATGCCGGAGTTCACCTGCCTGTGCCCCAAGACCGGCCAGCCGGACTTCGCGACGCTGAAACTGGAGTACGTCCCCGACCGGCTTTGCATCGAACTGAAGTCGCTGAAGCTCTACATCTGGTCCTTTCGCGACCGAGGCTGCTTCCACGAAGCGGTCACCAACGAAATTCTGGACCACTTGGCCGGCGCGGTTGATCCGCGCTGCATGCGGCTCACCGCCGAATTTCTGGTTCGCGGCGGCATCTACACCACCGTGGTGGCGCAGCAGATCAAACCCGGCTGGCAGCCCCCGCAGGCGCTGCATTTGCCCTGAGCCAGCCCAAGCCCTGTACAGGGCAGCCCTCGCCGGTATAATCCCGCGTCCTCCAACAACCCGAGGTCCTCCGGGAGGCCAGCATGGCGGCCAAGAAGCCCAAAGCGAAGATTCCTAGCAAGGCTAAAAAAACTGCGCCGATCAAGGCTGCTGCGAAGCAACCGGCTGCGGCGAAGAAGCCTGCTGTCACCCGTACCGAGAGCACCGTGCCCAAGACTGTAGTTGCCGCCCGTCCCGCGAAGAAAACCCCGGCCAAACCCGCCACCGCTGCCCCCACGCCCGCGCCCACCGAGGAAGTGATCGCCACCGGCGTTCGCATGAGTCCACCTCCGCCGCCGCCCGTGCATGATGATGGCGACGACGGCTCGCTGCTGGCCGGTCCGCGCAATGTACAGCCCTACATCCTCAAGCGCGGCGAACAGTACATGGGTCAGGAGCAGTTGGAGCACTTCCGCAGCATCCTGCAAAGCTGGAAACAGGACTTGATGGAGGAAGTCGATCGCACCGTCTCGCACATGAAAGACGAAGCGGCGAATTTCCCCGACCCGAACGACCGCGCCACGCAGGAGGAGGAATTCAGCCTCGAACTGCGCACGCGCGACCGCGAGCGCAAGCTGATCCGCAAGATCGACGAAGCGCTGATGCGCATCGAAGACGGCAGCTATGGCTACTGCCTGGAAACCGGCGAGCAGATCGGCATCAAGCGTCTGGAAGCGCGCCCCGTCGCAACGCTGAGCATCGAAGCGCAGGAGCGCCGTGAGCGCCGCGAAAAGCAGTACGGCGACCGGGACGACCGCTACCGCTGATCGCCCCGGCGATCACAAGGATCATCGCCCGGGCTATCGCGGCCGTTTCGCCCCCTCACCCACGGGGCTGTTGCACATCGGTTCGCTGGTCACTGCGCTGGCCAGTTGGCTCGACGCCCGCGCGCATCGCGGGCAGTGGCTGATCCGCATCGAAGATTTGGACACCCCGCGCGTCGTGCCCGGTGCGGAACACTCCATTCTTGCCACGCTGTCGAGCTTGGGCCTGGAATCCGACGCCCCGCCGCTGCGTCAATCGCAGCGAAGTGATCTGTACCGCGAAGCGCTCGACACGCTGCGCCAGCAGGGCCTGGCGTACCGCTGCCTCTGCGCCCGCAGCGAGGTGGAACACCCCTACGCCGGCACCTGCCGCGACGCCGCCCACCAACGCGAACCCTCCGCGTGGCGGCTGCGCCTGAACCCCGACGACGCCATCGACTTCGACGACCGCTTCCAAGGCCCCTGCCACTACCCCAACCGCGCGCTGGGCGACCCGGTGATCTTCCGGCGCGACGGCCTCGCCGCCTACCAGTTGGCCGTCGTCGTCGATGATCTGGCGCAGGGCATCACCGACGTGGTGCGCGGGGCCGACCTGCTGGAAAGTACCGCCTGGCAGTTGCAGGTCATCGCCGCGCTCAAGGCCGCGCCGCCGCGCTATGCCCATGTGCCGCTGGTGGTCGAAGCCGATGGCGCGAAGCTCGCCAAATCGCGTCACAGCGTGGCGGTGGGGACGCTGCGCCCCGGTGCGGCGCTGGTGCAGGCATTGACGCTGCTGCGCCAAGCGCCCCCGGAGGGTCTGGAGGACTCCACCCCCGCCGATATCCTCGATTGGGGCATCGCCCACTGGAATTCTGTCGCCTTCCTGCGACAGTTAGTATTGAAACTTCCCTAGCGTAAAGGGAAAAACGCATTTTCAGGTTGGGTTTTCCCCACAAGCTGGTCTAATGTAGCGCTACCTGCCTGACGTTTTTTACGTCTCGCGCCAAGGAGCCGGCGATGAGTGCACTGCGGGTCATCAAGAAATACCCCAACCGGCGACTGTACGACACGGTCGCCAGTTGCTACATCACGTTGGATGACATTCGACGCCTGGTTGTCGAACAGGTGGATTTTGTCGTGCACGATCAAAAATCGGGCCTCGACATCACCCACCCCGTTCTGCTGCAAGTGATCGCCGATCAATCCCATCCGGCGATGTTGACCAACGACTTCCTGAAGCAAGTCATCCGCGATCAGCAGCACCTCGAATCGGCGTGATCACATTGGCGTAGTGGATCAACCGCTCAGGCGGCATCCACATTGCGCATCGACAGGCGCACGCGCCCCTGACGATCCACTTCCAGCACCTTCACGCGCACCTTGTCGCCTTCCTTGAGCTTGTCGCTGACTTTCTCCACGCGCTCATCGGAAATCTGCGAGATGTGAACGAGTCCATCGCGGCCCGGCAGAATCGTCACGAACGCGCCGAAGTCCATCAATCGCGCCACGGTGCCTTCGTAGATGCGGCCCACTTCCACATCGGCGGTAATCAATTCGATGCGACGCTGCGCCTCGCGGCCCGCCGCGCCCTGCACCGAAGCGATCTTCACGGTGCCGTCGTTGTCGATGTCGATCGTCGTGCCGGTTTCTTCGGTGATCTGACGAATCACCGCACCGCCCTTGCCGATCACATCGCGAATCTTCTCCGGGTCGATCTTCAGCGTGATGATCGAAGGCGCCCACTCGGACATCTTCGCGCGCGGCGCAGACAGCACCTTGTTCATCTCGCCCAGGATATGCAGACGGCCTTCGTGCGCCTGTTCCAGCGCCACCTTCATGATCTCCGGCGTGATGCTGTCGACCTTGATATCCATCTGCAACGCGGTGACGCCGGTGGCGGTGCCCGCGACTTTGAAATCCATGTCGCCCAGATGATCTTCGTCGCCGAGAATGTCGGTGATCACCTTGTAGCGATCGCCTTCCAGCACCAGACCCATCGCAACGCCTGCCACCGGAGCCTTCACCGGCACGCCGGCATCCATCAGCGCCAAGCTGGTGCCGCAGACAGAGGCCATTGAAGAGGAGCCATTGGATTCGAGAATCTCCGACACCACGCGCAGCACATACGGGAATTCTTCCATCGTCGGCAGCACGGCGGCGATGCCGCGACGCGCCAGATTGCCGTGACCGATTTCGCGGCGCTTGGGCGAACCCATCATGCCCGTCTCGCCCACCGAGAACGGCGGGAAGTTGTAGTGAAGCATGAACGGCTCGCGGCGCTCGCCTTCCAGCGCGTCGATGATCTGCGCATCGCGCGAAGTGCCCAGCGTGGCCGTGACCAGCGCCTGCGT
>JAITMN010000083.1 GCA_031277355.1 Nevskiaceae bacterium
GGCGTGATCATCAGCGACTACAACGCCATCGCCGAGTTGATCCATCACGGTGTTGCCGCCGATCTGGCCGATGCGGCGGCGCTGGCGCTGAACGCGGGCGTGGACATCGACATGATGGCCGACGCCTATCGCAAAGGTCTGCCCGTCGCGCTCAAACGCGGCACGGTGACGATGGAGCAGATCGACACGGCAGTGCGCCGCGTGCTGCAATTGAAGGAGCGTTTGGGATTGTTCGACGATCCCTACCGGCGCGGCACGACGCCGGAATCCCCGCAGGTGATCGCGCAGCGGCGAGCCTTGTCGCGCGAAGTGGCGCAGCGTTGCATCGTGCTGTTGCGCAATGAGCGCAGCGTATTGCCGCTGCCTGCGTCGATCGGAAATCTGTGCGTGATCGGGCCGCTGGGCGATGCGAAGGCGTTGATGCGTGGTCCGTGGGCGGCGGTGGGAGACATCGACGGGCATGTCACCGTGCTCGAAGGGCTGCGCAACGCGCTGCCGCACACGCGCATCGTTCATGTGCAAGGCGTTGGCGTCAATGAGCCTGCGCCCGCCGACATGACTGAAACACTGCGGCAATGCGACGCTGCCGACGCCATCGTGCTGTGTCTGGGTGAAGCCGACAACATGAGCGGCGAAGCGGCCAGCCGCGCCTACCCCGAAATTCCCGAAGGGCAGAAGCAACTGGCGCAGGCGGTGATCGAGCGCGCGTGGCAGCGTCACACGCCGGTGATTGCCGTGCTGTTCTCCGGTCGTCCGCTGGTGATTCCGTGGCTGGCCGAACAGGCCGACGCAATTCTCGCGGCCTGGTTTCTCGGCAGCGAAGCCGGCAATGCGATTGCCGACGTGCTCACCGGTCGCGCAAGCCCCAGCGGACGCACGCCGATGACCTGGCCGCGTGCGGTGGGGCAGATACCGGTGTATTTCGGCATGCGTCCATCGGGGCGTCCGTTCAATCCCAAGGATCATTACACCAGCCAATACCTCGATGTGGTGAACGAACCTTTGTACCCCTTCGGACATGGGCTCACCTACGGACGCTTTCACTACGCCAATCTGCGCGTTGCGCCGGAGAACCTCGCCCGCGATCAGACGCTGGAAGTGCAGGTGGATGTAACGAACCAGGGCAGCGCGCAGGCCGAAGAAACCGTGTTCGTCTTCACGCATGATCGCCTCGCCAGCATCACGCGGCCGGTGCTGGAATTGCGCGGCTTCGCCAAGGCGCGGCTGTCTGCGGGGCAAACGCAAACCGTGACGCTGCAAATCGCCGCGAGCGACCTCAGCTTCCCCGGTCCCGACCTGCAACCGCTGTTCGAGCCGGGCGAACTCGACGTATTCGCCGGTCCCTGCGCAGACCCGGCTCAATTGCTCGGCGCGCGGATACGCTTGCACAAAACCTGAGTCAGGGGGCTGTCTGCCACCCCGCCGCTGGGCCGGGGTGGTAAGCTTCGGCGCATGTAAGCTGACACACGGATTCGTCAGCTGGAATCGCTGAGTGTCTCTGTTACTGATGCTACTGCTGCCCTTCGCGGGCAGCCTTTGTGCAGCCTTCCTGCCATCCAATGCGCGCAACCGCGAAGCTTGGTTGGCGGGCGCGATCACGCTCGCCTGCACGATCTTCATCGCCTTCCAATATCCGGCCGTGGCCGATGGTGGCGTGATCCGCGCCACCTGGCAGTGGGCCCCGCAATTGGGGCTGTCGGTGCAATTGCGGCTGGATGGCTTCGCGTGGCTGTTCGCGCTGCTGATCAGCGGCATCGGCACGCTGGTGGTGATGTACGCGCGCTACTACATGTCGCCGGCCGATCCGGTGCCGCGCTTCTTCTCGTTCCTGCTGGCCTTCATGGGCGCGATGCTCGGCGTGGTGCTGTCGGGCAATCTGGTGCAGATGATCGTGTTCTGGGAACTGACCAGCTTCACCTCATTCATGCTGATCGCGTACTGGTACCACCTGCAAGTGGCGCGGCGCGGCGCATTGATGGCGCTGGCGGTGACGGCCGCAGGCGGTCTGTGCCTGCTGGCGGGCGTGCTGATGATCGGGCAGGTCGTGGGCAGCTATCAATTGGACGACGTACTGGCCGCCGGCGAAATCATCCGCGCGCATCGCTGGTATCCGGCCATTCTCGTGCTGGTGCTGCTGGGCGCATTCACGAAGAGCGCGCAGACGCCGTTTCATTTCTGGCTGCCGCATGCGATGTCTGCGCCGACGCCGGTGTCGGCCTACCTGCACTCGGCCACGATGGTGAAGGCGGGCGTGTTCCTGCTGGCGCGGCTGTGGCCGGTGCTTTCGGGCACGGACCTGTGGTTCACGCTGGTGTGCGGGGCGGGCCTGATCACGCTGCTGCTCGGCGCGGCCAGCGCGCTGTTCCAGCGCGATCTGAAGGGCATCCTCGCGTATTCAACGATCAGCCATCTGGGATTGATCACGCTGCTGCTCGGGATGAACAGCCCGCTGGCGCTGATCGCCGCCGTGTTCCACATGATGAATCACGCCACGTTCAAGGCCACGCTGTTCATGGCCGCCGGCGTCGTGGATCACGAAACCGGCACGCGCGATCTGTGGCGTCTGGGTGGCCTCGCGCGCGTGATGCCGCTGACTGCGCTGCTTGCAACGGTGGCCGCCGCAGCGATGGCCGGTGTGCCCTTGCTCAATGGCTTTTTATCGAAGGAGATGTTCTTCGCCGAGTCGATCTTCGCGGGTCAGTCGATGCTGGTGCGCGTGCTGCTGCCCACGGCGGCCACCGTGGCCGGCATGTTGAGCGTGGCCTACTCGCTGCGATTGGTGCGGCAGACCTTCTTCGGGCCGCTGTCCACCGATCTGCCGCGCGCACCGCATGAACCGATTCGCTGGATGCTGCTGCCGGGCGCGCTGTTGGTCGCCACTTGTTTGCTCGTGGGCATACTGCCCGCCGTGACCATCGGCCCCGTGCTGCAAACGGCGGCCATTTCGCTGCTGCACGGCCAACTGCCGGAGTACAGCCTGAAACTCTGGCATGGCTTCACGCTGCCGCTGGGCATGAGCGTCGTTGCGCTGATCGGCGGCGCGCTCACTTATGCGTGGCTGCGAAAGCGTGAAGCGCGAACGGCGACCAACGCGACGCGATGGCGACTCCTTGATGGTCGCCATCTGTTCAACGTGATGATGGTGGCGATGATTCGCAGCGCCGACCGCGCCGTGCGATCGGCGTACTCGCGCCGACTGCAACCGCAACTGCTGGTCATCCTCGCAGGCACGGCGGCCTTGGCCTACGGCATCGCCACGCGCACGCCAATCCGCGCATCCTCGATGCCGTTGACGCCGCCCAGCGCCAGCTTCGCGCTGCTGTGGATCGTCGGCGCGGTGTGCGCAATCAGCGCGGCGATCCTCGCCAAATTCCAGCGCCTTGCCGCGCTGATCCTCGCAGGCGGCGCGGGCCTGGTCGTTGTACTCACCTTCGCGTGGCTGTCGGCGCCTGATCTGGCGCTCACGCAACTGAGCGTGGAAGTGGTCACTCTGGTGTTACTGCTGCTGGCGCTGCGCTGGATGCCGCGCCGCGTGGCGAATCTGGCCTACCCGCACACCCCGCTGACGATACGCCTGCGCCGCGCCCGCGATCTGCTGCTGGCAACGGTTTGCGGCGCGGGCATGGCAACGCTGGCGTGGCTGATCATGCTGCGCCCGAGCAGTTCGCGCATCGCGCCGTTCTTTCTGGACAACGCACTGCCACTGGGCGGCGGCCACAATGTCGTCAACGTGATTCTCGTGGACTTTCGCGGCTTCGACACGCTGGGCGAAATCACCGTGGTGGGCGTGGTGGCGATCACCGTGTACAAACTGCTGCGCCGTTTTCGTCCCGCGCCGGAGAGCATGACGCCCAAGCAACTGCGATCCGTCGAACCGGTGAGCACAAACACGCCTGATCTGAACGCCGTGCTGCCCAGCGGCGTGATGCGCGTGCCTGCGGTGCTGGGCCGATTGCTGCTGCCGGTGGCGGCGGTGATCTCGGTGTTCTTCCTGCTGCGCGGGCACAACGCGCCGGGCGGCGGCTTCGTTGGTGGTCTGGTGCTCGCCACCGCGTTCATCGTGCAATACATGGTCAGCGGCACGCTATGGCTTGAATCGCGCATGCGCATCCATCCGCAATACTGGATTTCCGGCGGTCTGCTGTGCGCGGGCGGTGCGGGCATCGCCGCGTGGTTCGTCAAACGCAATTTCCTCACCAGTCTGGAATGGGACGCGCATCTTCCGATGCTGGGCAGCGTGCATCTGTCGAGCACACTGGTGTTTGATCTGGGCGTGTACCTGCTGGTGGTCGGCGCAACGACATTGATCCTCGTCGCGCTGGCGCATCAATCGCTGCGCGGTCATCTGCAAGAGGCGGCGTCCTGATGGAAGCCATCATTGCGCTGGCCATTGGCATCCTCACCGCCTGCGGCGTGTGGCTGCTGCTGCGCCCGCGCACATTTCAGGTGGTGATTGGTCTGTCGCTGCTGTCTTACGCGGTGAACCTGTTCATCTTCAGCACGGGCCGCCTGCGCGTGGACCAACCTCCGATAGTTGGCGATGCGGCGGTGAACGCCGCGCAATTGGCTGATCCCGTGCCGCAATCGCTGGTGCTCACCGCCATCGTGATCGGCTTTGCCACCACCGCCTTGCTGCTGGTGGTGATGATCGCGGTGCGCGGCACGACCGGCACCGATCATGTGGATGGTCAGGAGAACGAGCCATGAACTGGCTCAACCATCTGCCCGTGTTGCCCATCGCGATCCCGCTGCTTGCCGGCGCGCTGATCCTGCTGTTTCAGGAACAGCGCCGCGCGATACGCATCGGCATCGCCCTCGTCTCCACGCTGCTGCAACTGGCGCTGGCCTTCGCGATGCTGGTGCTCACCACCGACGCCGCGCCGCACTTCTGGTCCGAAGGCATTGGCACCTACGCCATCGGCGGTTGGCCCGCGCCTTTCGGCATCGTGCTGGTGGTCGACAGACTCTCCGCGTTGATGCTGGCGCTGAACGGCGTGCTGGCGCTCGCGGTGGTCGTTCACTCGATTGCCCGCTGGGATCGTGAAGGCGTGTACTACCACCCGCTGCTGCAATTTCTGCTGCTGGGTCTGAACGGCGCTTTCCTCACCGGCGATCTGTTCAATCTGTTCGTGTTCTTTGAAATCCTGCTGGCCGCCTCGTATGCGCTGCTGCTGCATGGCGGCGGCGCGCAACGCACGAAGGCGGCGCTGCACTTCGTGATCGTGAACCTCGTCGGTGCATTCGCGTTCCTGATTGGCGTGGCGATGCTGTATAGCGTGCTGGGCACGTTGAACATGGCCGACATCGCCGTGCGTTGGGGCGCGCTGGCCGACGCCGATCGCACCGTCGCCGCCACCGGCGCGGCGATACTGGGCGTTGCGTTTCTGATCAAGGCCGGCAGTTGGCCGCTGAACTTCTGGCTGCCCGGCGCTTATGCTGCGGCCAGTGCGCCGGTGGCCGCAGCGTTCGCGATTGCAACGAAGGTGGGTGTGTACGCCGTGTTGCGGCTGTGGTCGGTGATGCAGACACCGGCGGCATCCTTCGGCGAGGGCTGGCTGTTTCTGCTCGCGCTGGCGACGATGCTGTTTGGCACGCTGGGTATTCTCGCCGCGCGGCAATTGTCGCGATTGATCGCCTTCACCGTGGTGCTCTCATCGGGCACCTTGCTTGCCGCCGCCGGACTTGGCACGCCAACGATGATCGCACCGGCGCTGTTCTATCTGGTCGGCTCGGTGATGGCCAGCGGCGCCTTCTTCATGCTGGCCGGCATGACAGAGCGCATGCGCACAACACCCACCGCCACATCCGACCCCCTGCAACCGTGGCCCACCTACAACGCCTTCAGCGTCGGCGAACCACCGGCCCCGGATGCCGAAGTGGGCATTGCCATTCCAGCGGCGATGGCCTTTCTCGGCATCAACTTCATCTGCTGCGTGCTGCTGGTCACCGGCCTGCCGCCGCTGCCGGGCTTCATTGCAAAGATGGCGCTGGTCGCAGCGGCAATCGACGCGCCCGCATCGGTCGGCGTCAGCCCGTGGCGCGCGTGGACGCTGGTGATCGTGCTGTTGCTGGGCGGCTTGGTGGGCCTGATCGCACTGGCGCGTGCGGGCATGCGGCTGTTCTGGAGCGTCACTGATCGCAACACGCCCAGACTGCGCGTGGTCGAAGCCGCGCCGCTGGCGTTTCTGATTCTCGCAAGCCTTGCGTTGTCGGCGGCAGCCGGCCCGGCAATGGCTTATTTTCAAGACACCGCCGCAGACCTCAACAGCCCCGATGCCTATGTTCGCGCCGTGCTCGGCACGCAAACGCAGGTGAACCCATGAAGCGCATCGCCTGGCTGCTGATGATCGGGCTCACGTTGATGTGGCTGCTGCTCACCGGCAGCGCATCGCCGGGCAATGTGCTGCTCGGCGCGGCGCTGTCGGTGGCGATGACGCTGTGGTTCAGCGCAGTGCGGCCGCTGCATCCGCATCTGCGCAGACCACGCGCGGCGCTGCGGCTGTTCTGGCGCGTTGCCGCCGACGTGCTGCGCTCGAACTATGCGGTGGCGCGCATCGTGCTGGGCCTCACCGCCAAGCGCAACGTCCACGCCGGCTTCGTGGATATTCCGCTCGCGGTGCGCGACCCGCACGCGCTGGCCACGCTCGCCGCCATCGTCACGTCCACACCCGGAACGGTGTGGGCCAATCTCAGCCCCGACAATCGCGTGCTGACGCTGCACGTGCTCGATCTGCGCGATCCGCAACACATGCGCGACACGATCAAGCATCGCTACGAAGACCTGCTGCGGGAGATCTTCGAATGAGCGCGCTGTTCAATTTTGCGCTGGCGTTTGCCCAGTTGTGTTTCATTCTCGCCATGTGCTGCGCGGCGGCGCGAATGATGATCGGCCCGCGCGCACAGGACCGCGTACTGGCGCTCGACACGCTGTACATCAATGGGCTGCTCACACTGTTGATGCTCGGCATGCGCACCAGCACGACGATCTACTTCGACATCGCATTGCTGATCGCGCTGTTCGGCTTCGTCGGCTCGATTGCGCTGGCGAAATTCCTGCTGCGCGGCGAAGTGGTGGAGCCATGAGCGCCGACATGCTGCCCCCCTGGTTGCTCTTGCCGGTGAGCCTGCTGCTGATCTTCGGCGGCTTGCTGACGCTGCTGGGTTCGCTGGGATTGCTGCGGATGAAAACTTTTTACCAGCGCATGCATCCGCCGTCGATGGGCAACACGATGGGCGCAGGCTGCGTGCTGATCGCCTCGATGCTGGTGTCCTCAGGGCTTGCAGGGCGGCCCGTGGTGCATGAAGTGCTGATCGCGGTGTTCATCGTCACCACCTCGCCGATCACCGCAATGCTGCTGATGGGCGCGGCGGTGCATCGTGAAGCCTCGCAGCGCGAAAAACGCGAGCCGTAGACGCCTGTTCAGGAAATATCGGCGCGGGCCGCAGCAGCAGCCTCTTCGGCCGCGTGCTGTTCCAACACCGACTCGAAACTTTCGAGAATGGCCTGATACTTTTCCACATACCAGCGATTCTCGTTGTTGTAACGGGGCAGCGCCAAGGCGCGCGCACCGGCGGCCTCCTGCTTCCATACGCAGGGACACTTCACCTTGGAATTGGCCGGCAACACACCCGGCCGATGCAAGGTATTGACGCTGACGCCCAGCTTCTTCAGCACATTGTAGAGCCGCGTGACATTGCGCGGCCCGCCGTTGTAGGCCGCTATCGGGAAGATGCCCAGCAGCGCCGGATCGTTGCGATAGGCCGTCTTGATATCCTCGCGCATCTGCGACAG
>JAITMN010000085.1 GCA_031277355.1 Nevskiaceae bacterium
CGCTGCGTGGCCCAGCGCCCGTTGCCATCCATGATGATGGCGACGTGGCGCGGCAACGCGCCGGCAGTGTTGGAAGAAGTGGAGGTCACGATCCGCTTGCGCTTGATTGCGGATCAAACCTGCATGATTTCTTTTTCCTTCGCCGCCAGCAGTTGATCGACTTCGGCCACGGCCTTGTCGGTGATCTTCTGGATTTCTTCCTGGCCGCGACGTTCGTCGTCCTGCGAGATCAGCTTCTCCTTCTCGGCTTCCTTCACTTCGGCCAGCGCTTCGCGGCGCACATTGCGCACGGCGACGCGGGCGTTCTCGGCATCGGCGCGCACCACTTTCAGCACATCGCGGCGGCGCTCTTCGGTCAGCGGCGGCAGCGGAATGCGAATCACCGTGCCTGCGGTGTTGGGCGTGAGATGCAGATCGGATTTGTAGATGGCTTTTTCTATCGCCGACACCATCGTCTTGTCCCAGGGTGTGACCACCAGCGTGCGGCCCTCTTCCACCGCGATGTTCGCCACCTGATTCAGCGGCGTGTCGGTGCCGTAGAAGTCCACCTTCAGCCCTTCGATCAGGCTGGGATGCGCGCGCCCGGTTCGCAGCTTCTTCAGATCGGTCTGAAAACTCTGGATGCATTTTTGCATCCGCTGCGCGGCGTCGTTCTTGATGTCGTTCAGCATCGCCTTGTTCCTTGAATTCGGCTCAATGTTCTAATCGTGGGTGACCAGCGTGCCCACTTCCTCGCCGCGCACCACACGCGGCAGGTCGCCGGCATTGTTCAGATTGAACACGCGCAGCGGCAGGCGGTTGTCACGGCACAGCACGATGGCGGTGGCGTCCATCACGGCCAGCCGATCATCGAGCACGCGATCATAGGATAGCTTGTCGTAGCGCGTGGCCGCCGGGTTGCGCACCGGATCGTCGGAGTATACGCCATTGACCTTCGTGGCCTTCAGCAGCAGGTCTGCACCGATTTCGATGGCGCGCAAGCTGGCGGCCGAATCGGTGGTGAAGAAGGGATTGCCGATACCGGCGGCGAAGATCACGATGCGGCCCTTTTCCAGATGACGCACCGCGCGGCGACGCACATAGTCTTCACACACTTCGTTGATGCGGATCGCCGACATCACGCGCGCATACGCGCCGAGCGACTCCACGGCATCCTGCATGGCCAGCGAATTCATCACCGTGGCGAGCATGCCCATCTGGTCGGCGGTGACGCGATCCATGCCGGCGCGCGCCAGACCCGCGCCACGAAAGATGTTGCCGCCGCCGATCACGACGGCCACCTGCACGCCCAGCGATGAAATCTCCACCAGCTCGCCGGCCACGCGCTTCAGCATGGCCGGGTCGATGCCGTAGTCGGCATCGCCCATCAACGCTTCGCCGGACAGCTTCACCAGCACCCGTTCATAGCGCGCTGCGCTCATTGTCCGTCCTCCCTATGCCAAGAAAAACCCCGCCGTGGCGGGGTTTGTATCATTGAATCGAAACTTTCAGCCAGGGTCTTTTTTGTCCGCGTCGTCTTTCTTCTTCTGCGCTTCGGTCTGCGCCTTCACTTCGGCGGCGAAATCCTCTTTCTTTTTCTCGATGCCCGCGCCCACTTCCAGACGGGCAAAACGCAGCACTTTGGCTTTCGCGCCTGCCAACAGCTTCTCCACGGTCTGATCCGGGTCTTTGACGAAAGCCTGACCCAGCAGCGTGATTTCCGACACCGCCTTCGACAACTTGCCCTCGACGATCTTCGCCAGCACCTGCGCAGGCTTGCCGGCGTTCTTCGGATCGTTCGCGGCCTGCTCGGTGAGGATGTCGCGCTCGCGGGCCACGTCGTCGGCCGGCACGTCGGAGGCCGCCAGATGACGCGGATTGCTCGCCGCCACATGCATCGCAATATCCTTGGCCAGCACCGAATCGCCGCCTTCGATCGCCACCAGCGTGCCGATGCGCGTGCCGTGCAGGTACAGGCCCAGCTCGCCGCTGGACTCCACATGCTCGAAGCGGCGCACGCCGATGTTCTCGCCGAGCTTGGCGATCAGCGCGCGACGGCGCTCGTCCACCGTCTCGCCGGAGGGCAGCTTCAGTTGCAGCAGCGCGTCGATGTCGGCGGGGCGCGCGTTCAGCGCCAGTTTCGCCACGTCTTTGGCGAACGCGGTGAAGTCGTCGCCACGCGCGACGAAGTCCGTCTCGCTGTTGACTTCCACCAGCACGGCGGAGAGACCGTCGGCGCTGCGCGCCGTGGCGATCACGCCTTCGGCAGCCACGCGCGTGGCCTTCTTGTCAGCCTTGGCCAGGCCCTGCTTGCGCATCAACTCGGCGGCAGCGTCCAGATCACCGCCGGTTTCCACCAGCGCCTTCTTGCACTCCATCATGCCGGCGCCGGTGCGCTCGCGCAGTTGACGGACGGTATCAGCCGTAACGGTTACGCCGCTCATCAACGACCTCCCCGGCGCTGACCGCCACCGCTGCCGGTGTTGGAAGCCGGGCGGCGACGCGCCGAGCCCGTGGCTTCCTTACCGCCACCGGCGGACTTCACATCCACTGAGGGTTCATCGAGGTCCGCTTCGTTGATCTCCGAAGCGCCCACCGTCGCGGCAGCGGCTTCCACCGCAGCGGCGCGCGGAGCCTTGCGGCGCACGGGGGCAGCCGGACGCGCATTGCGACCCGGACGCGGAGCGCTGCGCTTGCGCGGATTGCCCTGCTCGTCGAGCTCGACGAATTCATCTTCGCCCACCGCCACCTGCGGCACGGCGGCCTTGCCTTCCAGCACCGAATCGGCGACAGCCGAAGCGTAGAGGCTCACGGCGCGCATCGCATCGTCGTTGCCGGGGATCACATAGTCCACGTCGTCGGGCGAGCAATTGGTATCGACCACGGCGACCACGGCGATGCCGAGCTTCTTGGCTTCGGTGATCGCGATGCGCTCATGGCCCACGTCGATGACGAACAGCACGTCGGGCAGCGAGCCCATGTCCTTGATGCCGCCCAAGCTCTTTTCGAGTTTGTCCATCTCGCGGCGCAGTTGCAGCGCTTCCTTCTTGCCGCGCTTGTCGAGCGCGCCGGATTCCTGCAGTTGGGTAAGGTCCATCAGACGCTTGATCGACTGACGGATCGTCTTGAAGTTCGTCAGCATGCCGCCGGGCCAGCGCTGGTTCACATACGGCATGCCGCAGCGCTGGGCTTCCTTCTGGATCGCTTCGCGCGCCGAACGCTTCGTGCCGACGAACAGCACATTGCCGCCATCGGCAACGACGTTGCGCACAAAGGCCAGGCCTTCGGCGAACAAGGGCTGAGTCTTCTCAAGGTTGATGATGTGGATTCGATTGCGCTCACCGAAGATGAACTGCGCCATCTTGGGGTTCCAGAAGCGGGTTTGATGTCCGAAGTGGACACCCGCTTCCAGCATCTGTCGCATGGACACGCTGGCCATAACTATTCCTCTATACGTTCGGGTTGGGGGCCTCGCGCGTTTCCCTGGCGGCAATCCTTGCGAGGGCTTGTTGCGCCTTCACAAGAACACCCGGCCACCAGTGACGAATCGCGCGGGGGATTAGGGGCGCGCACGTTACCACAACATGGGGCGCGTGGGGGCTAAAATCGGGGCTTCGGGCTTGATGTGGGAGACACGATGGATCACAAGCGGGCGGCGGGCAAGCGGGCGCTGGGGTTGGCGGTGTTGGCCTGCGTGGTGGCGTGCGGGCGCGGGGCACCGGAATCGGTGGACTCGGCGGGCTCAGTGGGCGCGGAGCATGCCTTCGACCCGGCGATCACTGCCGGGGATTTGCGCTCGCTGATCGGGGCGTTGTCGTCCGATGCGTTCGAGGGGCGTGCGCCGGGGTCGGCGGGCGAGCAGCGAACCGTTGAGTACATTCAAGCGCAGTTCGAGCGCATCGGGCTGCAACCCGGCGGCGATGACGGCGGCTGGTTTCAGACCGTGCCGATGATCGAAACCATCGCCGATGAAACCACGGTGCTGCATCTGAACAGCGGCGGCAACGCGCATGAACTGAAGTTCGGCACGGACTTCGTGCTCAACACGCGCACCGGGCAACCGCAGGTGAAGGTGGATGACAGCGATCTGGTGTTCGTGGGCTATGGCGTCAATGCGCCGGAGCGCGGCTGGAACGATTACGCGGGTCTCGATGTGAAGGGCAAGACCGTGGTGATGCTGATCAACGATCCGGGTTTTCATGCCGGCGATGAAAGCCTGTTCGATGGACGGCGGATGACCTACTACGGACGCTGGACTTACAAATTCGAGGAAGCTGCGCGTCAGGGCGCAACGGCGGCGCTGATCATCCACGATGCCGATGGCGCTTCCTATGATTGGGATGTGGTGAAGAACTCCTGGTCCGGTCCGCAGTTTGATTTGCGTGTTGCGGATGATCCCGAGCCGCGTTTGCCTGCGCAGGGCTGGATCAGCGGCGCGGTGGCGCGGCAGTTGTTCGCCGAATCGGGGCTTGATCTGCAAGCGATGATTGGCGCGGCAAACAAGGTTGGCTTCAAGGCTGTGCCACTGAAGGCGCGAGTGTCCTTCGATCTGCACAGCCTCAGCAGCGAGAAATCCTCGCGCAATGTGATTGGCGTATTGCCAGGCAGCGAGCGCGCTGATGAGTCCATCGTGTACATGGCGCATTGGGATCATCTGGGCAAGCATGAAGGCGAGACCGGCGACAACATCTACAACGGCGCGGTGGACAACGCCACCGGCGTGGCCGGCATCATCGAGATTGCGGGCAAGTTTGCCGGCAGCGGGCCGAAGCCCAAGCGGTCACTGGCGTTTCTGGCGGTGACGCTGGAGGAATCGGGGCTGCTGGGTTCGCAGTACTACGTTGCGCATCCGCGCTTTGCGCTGTCGAACACCGTCGGCGTGATCAACCTCGATGCGATGAGCGTGGCGGGGCGCGCGAAGGATTTTGTCGTCACCGGTATCGGCAATTCGGAGCTGGAAGACCTGCTCAAGATCGAAGCTGATCGCCAGAGCCGCACACTGCAAGCCGAATCCAA
>JAITMN010000163.1 GCA_031277355.1 Nevskiaceae bacterium
TGCATTTTCGTCAGGGCGTTACGCGGCTCACGAAGATCAACATGGCGCAGGACAGTCATCACATCCAGCTTACCGACGACGCGCTGTTCGATCATCCCTGGCTGTTTGCGCAGCAGATCGGGCAGGGCGGTTGGGACCCCACTGACGAAGAAGCCGCGCGGCTGCGCGAATATCTGCTCAAGGGCGGCTTTCTGGTCATCGACGATTTTCACGGCCAGTATGAATGGCAGGTGTTGGTGGCGGCGATGAGCAAGGTGCTGCCGGGGCGCGAGATCGTCACGCTCGATCCCTCGCGCGACGACATCTTCCACGCGCTGTATGACCTCGACACGCTCACGCAGATTCCCGGCGAACGGCATCTGTATCGCGCCGCCGATGGCACGATACAGGCGCGGCTGGATGGTCCGCAGAGGTGGGCCGGCGTCTACGACGACAACGGCCGCCTGATCGTGGCGATCAACTTCAACATGGACATGGGCGATGCCTGGGAGCACGCCGATGATCCCTGGTATCCCGAGCCGATGACGGCGCTGGCTTATCGTTTTGGCATCAATTATGTGATTTACGCGATGACGCATTGAGTGCGTCATCGCGGAGTCGCCGCCGCTAAACCAATCTCGCCAGCGCGCTGTCCCGATCACCCGGCAGCAGATCAATCACCGGAATTTCCGGCATCGTGTACACGCCCGGCTTCTGCCGGAACGTCGCCCGCGCGCAGGCCAGCATGATCTGCGACGTCAGCGCCGGGTTGTTGATCTTCATGTTGAACTCGAACAACTGATTGCCAGTCTGACCCGACACGCCCTTGCGCACCAGGTTCACGCCATGACCCACGTCGATCAGATCATCGACATGGGGCACCGCGATCACATGCGTTTCATCGTGACTGAAATACGCATCGGCCTTGATCGCCGCGCTCACCGCGCCAAAGTCCGCGCCATCGGCAAGCTGCACGTACACCACGCGCCGGTGGATGCCCGTGCCCAGCGGAATCGTCATCGACAGCGCGTTGGCGACGCCGGCGATGCTCTTGGCCGCAACCGTGTGTCCCATGCTCATGCCGGGGCCGAAGTTCGTGTAGGTCAGTCCCTTCGGTGCGCAGGCTTCCAGCAGCGCGCGGATCACCGAATCGCTGCCGGGGTCCCAGCCGGCGGAAATGATCGACACCGCGTTGTGTTCGCGTGCGATCGGCAGCAGTTGATCGCGCAGTTGCAGGAAAGAGGTGTGGATGTCGTAGCTGTCCACGGTGTTGATGCCGAGTTTCAGGTATCGCGCGGCCTGATCCAGAACGCTGCGCGTGGGTGTGCACAGCAGCGCCGCGTCCACCTTGCCCAGAGCGGAGATGTCGGCGGCAACAGCGACGCCGGTCAGTTCGGGCGGCTTGCTGCCGCCCGCGTCGCGCCGAACCACACCGGCCAGCTCGAAATCGGGGCTGGCTTGCACGGCCTGCACCGCGAATTTGCCGATGTTGCCATAGCCCACAACGGCGATACTCTTTCGGGACACTGATTTCTCCAACGCGAACGGGGGCGGCAATGATAGGCTCCCAAGCCACCATGCGTCTTCGTTCCCTCCTTTCTGCCGGGGTTTGTCTGGCTGCGTTGCTTGCCGGTTGCGCGGGTTTTCGGCCCGCGCCCGCACCGCCCGCGCCGGTGGCCGAATCGCCCGCGCCGCGCCCCTTGCCGCCGCTGAAAATCGGGCTGGCGCTGGGTGGCGGTGCGGTCAGGGGTTTTGCGCACGTGGGCGCGATCAAGATGCTGGAGGCCAATGGCATCAAGGCCGTCGCCGTCGCCGGCACCAGCGCGGGCAGCGTGGCCGGCGCGATGTACGCCAGCGGCATGGACCCGTTTCAGATGCAGCAACAGGCGTTGGCGCTGGATGAGTCCCGCATCCGCGACGTGCGGCTGTTCAGCGGCGGCCTCGTGGAAGGCAAGGCGCTGGAGGATTACATCAACGCGCAAGTGGGGCAGCGGCGCATCGAACAGATGAAGATTCCGCTGGCCGTGGTCGCTACGCGCCTTGATACCGGCGAGCGCACCGTCTTCACGCGCGGGGATACCGGCCTTGCGGTGCGCGCGTCCAGCAGCGTGCCCGGCGTGTTCGAGCCGACGAAGATCAACGGGCGCAGTTATGTGGATGGCGGCGTGGTCAGCCCCGTGCCGGTGGATGCGGCGCGTCAGTTGGGCGCGGATGTGGTGATTGCGATTGATGTGTCGGGCAGGGCCGGCGGCAACGAACCGACCGGCATGCTGGGCATCGTCAGTCAGTCGATCACGATCATGGGGCAGACGCTGGGCAAGCAGGAACTGGCGCGCGCCGATGTGGTGATTCGCCCGCAGATCGACGAAATCGGCTTGACCAGCTTTGAACAGCGCAGCAACGCGATCATCGAAGGCGAACGCGCGGCGCTGGCGGCGATGCCGCAGATTCGCGCGAAGATTGCCGAGATCGAGCGGGCGCGGTCAGCGGCGCGATGATCGGCGCGCCGTTTGCCTTTGCCCCTCTCGTGCTGGCGTCGGCTTCGCCGCGCCGTCTGGAATTGCTGCGTCAGATTGGCATCGAGCCTATCGTCCGCGCGGTGGATATCGACGAATCCCCGCTGCCGCATGAATCACCGCCCGCGTTGGCCGCGCGTCTGGCGGCGTGCAAGGCGCAGACCGCCGCTGCCGCCGCAACGCTGGACGCTGCGCTCACCGGCGCGTGCGTGCTCGGCGCAGACACGATTGTTGTTCTCGATGATGAAGTCTTCGGCAAGCCGCGCGACGAGACCGATGCGGCGCGCATGTTGCGCCGGCTCGGCGGACGCACGCATCAGGTGATCAGCGCGGTGGCGCTGGCCGTGGCCGGTTCGCCGCAAGCTGCCGCCGCAGCGCAGGCGCTGAGCATCACCGACGTGACGATGCGGCGCATCACCGCCGACGAAGCCGCCACCTACTGGGCCAGCGGCGAGCCTCGCGACAAGGCCGGCGGCTACGCGATTCAGGGCCTGGGCGCGCTGTTCGTGGAGCGGATTCACGGCAGTTATTCGGGCGTAATGGGCTTGCCGTTGTATGAGACGGCCCGTTTGTTGCAGTCTGTCGCCATGCCCAGGGTCAGCCCGCCATGAGTTTCGAGATTCTGCTCAACGCTTCGCCGCGCGAGTGCCGCGCTGCGCTGCTCGATAACGGCGTGCTGCAAGAGGTGTTCATCGAGCGCGCCAGCCGCCGGGGGCTGGTCAGCAATCTGTACAAGGGGCGCGTTTCGCGCGTGCTGCCGGGCATGCAGGCGGCGTTTCTCGACGTGGGTCTGGCGCGCACGGCCTTTTTGCATGTGGCCGACATTCTCGGCCCGCCGCCGGAGTTGGGCAGCGATACGCCGCCGGAATCGACCGACCGCGCCGCCGATGTGCGCTCGCTGGTGCGCGAGGGCGATGAACTGCTGGTGCAGGTGGTCAAAGACCCCATAGGCACGAAGGGCGCGCGGCTGTCCACGCATGTGTCGCTGCCTTCGCGCTTTCTGGTGTATCTGCCGCGCGGTTCAAAAGTGGGCGTGTCCGCGCGCATCGAATCGGAAACCGAACGTGCGCGATTGCGCGAATTGGTGACGATGCTGGCGGCGAGTCAACAGCGCAGCGGCGTGCCCGAAGGCGGCTACATCGTGCGCACCGCCGCAATGGGCGCGCCGCTGGAAGCGCTGCACGCCGACATGCTCTATCTGCAACGACTGTGGACGCATGTGCGCGAGCGCGCGGTGATGCTGCCCTCCGGTTCGCTGGTACACGAAGACCTGCCGCTGTCGCTGCGCGTGCTGCGCGATGAACTGCGCCCCGAAGTGCGGCGCGTGCTGGTGGATTCGGCTGCCGAGTACGCGCGCATCTGCGATTTCACGCGCGCCTTCATGCCCGACTACACTGATCGTCTGGAGTTGTATCAAGGCTCGCGCCCGATCTTCGATCTGCATGGCGTGGAGGAAGAAATCCGCCGCGCATTGGAACCGCGCGTGGCGCTGAAGTCCGGCGGTCATATCGTGATCCAGCAGACCGAAGCGATGACGACGGTGGACGTGAACACCGGCGGTTATGTGGGTCATCGCAATCTGGAAGAAACGATCTTCCGCACCAACCTCGAAGCGGCGGTGGCGGTGGCGCGGCAACTGCGCATCCGCAATCTCGGCGGCATCATCGTGCTCGACTTCATCGACATGCAGGAGCCCGAGCATCAGGAGGCGTTGTTGCTGGCGTTGCAGGAAGCCCTCGCGGGCGATCGCGCGCAGACGCATATCTCCAGCGTCTCGCCGCTGGGCCTTGTGGAGATGACGCGCAAGCGCACGCGCGAGAGTCTGGAGCATCTGCTCTGCGGCGCGTGCCCGCAATGCGCCGGGCGCGGCTATGTGCGCACCGCCGAAACGGTGTGCCATGAGATATACCGCGAGTTGATGCGACAGAGCCGTCAGTTCGCCAGTTCCGAATTGCTGGTGCTGGCGCATCCGGATGTGGTGGCGCGTTTGCTTGAAGAAGAAGCCCCGGTGCTGGCCGAGCTTGAAACGCAGTTGGTGCGTCCGATCCGGCTGCAATCCGAACCGCTGTACGGAATCGATCAATACGACGTGGTGCCCGCATGAAAGTAGCCGCTGTTCAAATGACTTCCACGATGTCGGTGCAGCGCAACCTCGATACCGTTGCGCGGTTGCTGGGTGAAGCGGCCGATCAAGGCGCAGTGCTTGCGGTGCTGCCGGAGAACTTTGCGCTGATGGCGCAGCGCGAGCGCGACAAGCAGGCCATTGCCGAAAACGATGGTGAAGGTCCGGTGCAGCAGCAGTTATCGGAGTTGGCGCAGCGTCATCATCTGGTGCTCGTGGCCGGCACATT
>JAITMN010000170.1 GCA_031277355.1 Nevskiaceae bacterium
CTGAAACAAATCACGCGCGCCAATGTGGGCAAGCTGCAAACCGTATGGAGTTGGACGCTGCCCGACAGCAGCAATGAAATCACGCCACTGGTGCACGATGGCGTGCTGTTCATCGCCAGCGGGGCCACAGTGCAGGCACTGGATGCGGCCACCGGCAACCTGCTGTGGCAATACGTGCGGCCGTTGCCCGAACGCCTGAACGGTGGACGCGGCGGGCGCACCAAGTCGATAGCGATGCATGGCGAGCACCTTTACGTGCCCACCGTCGATGGTCATCTGGTGGCGCTGGAAATGCGCACGGGCAAGCTGGTGTGGGATCAGCCCATCCTTCCGGAACGGGCGGCGGGACTGGCGCTGAACGGCGGCCCCATCGTCGCTGCGGGCCATGTGATCATCGGCGTCAGTCTTGGCGTGCAAAGCGGCGGCGGCTGTTACATCGTCGGTCTGGATGCCGCCACCGGTCGCGAGCAATGGCGCTTCGACACGATTGCGCGGCCCGGCAGCCCCGGCGGTGACAGTTGGAACGGCGCGCCCGTGGACGAGCGTTTCGGCGCAGGCGTGTGGACGACTGGCAGTTATGACGCCGAACTTGATCTGGTCTACTTCGGCATCTCCAACACCTACACCTCTGCCACGCTGCTGGAACCGCGCGCAGGCGCCACGGGCGTTACCAACAACGATGCGCTGTACACCAACTCCACCGTCGCGCTGCGGCCGGCAACGGGCGAACTGGCGTGGCACTACCAGCATCATCGTGGCGATGTGTGGGATCTGGACTGGGTGTTCGAGCAAACCATCGCCACGCTGCCGGTGAATGGCCGGCCACGCAAACTGGTGATCACCGGCGGCAAGGAAGCCGTGTTCGACGCCATGGACGCAGCCACGGGTCAGTTCGTGTTTGCACGCGATTTGGGCGTGCAGAACATCTTCCTGTCCATCGATCCGCTCACTGGCGAGAAGCAGATCAATCCGGCCATCGCGCCGGAGGTGGGCGTGCCGAAGCTGGTGTGCCCCGGCAATTTCGGCGCGCGCAATTGGCCGGCCACGGCGCTGAACCCCGGCAGCGGCGTGCTGTTCGTGCCCATCATGGAAACATGCAGCGACTACACCTACGCGCCCACCACTCCCGAGCAATGGGCCAAGGGCGGCGTGGATATGCGTTTCGTCGCGCGCATCGCTCCGGGTAGCGATGGCAATTTCGGACGCCTCACCGCAATTGATCTTGCCACCGGCAAAATCCTGTGGGCGCATCGCCAACGAGCCCCATTCGCCAGCGCCGCGCTGGCCACTGCCGGCGGCGTGGTGTTCGGCGGCGATCTGGATCGCTACTTTGCCGCCTGGGACCAAAGCAATGGCAAGCTGCTGTGGCGCACGCGACTCAGCGCCGCGCCAGAATCGTTTCCGGTGAGCTATGCGGTGAATGGTCGGCAGTATGTGGCTGTGGTCGCCGGCGGCGGCAGCGTGCTGGCCTCGCTGGGCCGTGGCCTTGCCCCAGAACTTGCCGTGCCCACCAGTGGTCTGACGTTGATGGTCTTTGGATTACCTTAGTTGGGGAAAAACATGAACAAGCACCCAGGCAGAGCGTTTCTGGCTGTCGTCGTGGCGGCTCTGGGATTTGCGGGCACGGCCATCGCAGCCGCTGCCGCCGCACAACAAACCGTGCGCATCGACAGCGGCGCGATATCCGGCGTGCCGGGAGCGCGGCCCGGCGTCACGGTGTATCGCGGCATTCCCTTTGCGATGCCGCCGGTGGGTGAACTGCGCTGGAAAGCCCCGCAGCCGGTGAAGCCCTGGCAAGGCGTGCGCGCGGGCGATCGCTTCGGCGCAGCGTGTCAGCAGCCGCACCAACGTGAGCGCGTGCCCAACAATCGCTCCGTCGATCTGCCCGACTCACCGCCGATCAGCGAAGACTGCCTGTATCTGAATGTCTGGACGAGCCAGACCAATGCCAACGCCAAACGCCCGGTGATGGTGTGGATCTATGGCGGCGCGTACACCGAAGGGGCCGGCTCCACGCCCTACAACCATGGCGACACCTTCGCCGCCGACGACGTGGTGTATGTGTCGTTCAACTATCGCCTGGGCGCGCTGGGTTTTCTGGCGCATCCGGAACTCACGCGCGAGTCACCGCAACACGCTTCGGGCAATTACGCGCTGATGGATGTGCTGGCCGCGCTGCAATGGGTGCAGCGCAACATCGCGGCCTTTGGCGGTGATCCAGACAACGTAACGATCTTCGGTGAATCGGCGGGTGCGGCCATTTCTTCGGCGCTGGTCGGCACGCCGCTGGCGAAGGGTTTGTTCCGCCGCTCCATCTCGGAAAGCGGCACCTACATGGGGCTGAGTCTGGCGCGGATGCGCGCACGCGAAGCCGCCGAGCAGCAGACGGTGACAGCCGCAGAGAAAGCCGGCATCACGACGCTGGCGGGGCTGCGCGCGCTGTCCACCGAAGACGTGGTGAAGCTGTTGCCGGCGCAGGGCATGATCGTCGATGGTTATGTGATTCCCGAAGACCTGTCGCAGGTGTTCCGGCAGGGACGACAAAACCGCGTCGACATCATCGTGGGCTCCAATCGCGATGAGGGTTCGTTCTCCGGCGGACGCGGCCCGGCCATGACGCTGGAACGCTGGCAGACCAGCGCAGCGCAGCGCTGGGGTGATGCAACGCCACTGGGCCTCGCCGCTTACCCGGCCACCACCGATGCGCAGGCCGTCGAGCACAACAACCTGCTGTTCAGCGACAACCTGGCGTGGATCAGCCGGCTGTACGCGCAACAGCAGAAAGCCACCGGCGCCAATGTATTCGTCTACCACTTCACGCATGCGCCGCCCTACGCCGCCGATGCGCGCAATCTGGGCGTGTGTCACACCTGCGAACTGCCGTATGTATTCAACAACCTTGGCGAACTGCGGCTGTTCCCCGACGCCAGTTCGCCTGAGCTGGCCGCGAAATCAGACGTGGACGCCCGCGTCGCGGCGATGACCCATGCGTACTGGCTCAATTTCGCGCGCAGCGGCGACCCCAATGGCGATGGCCTGCCGCGCTGGCCCGCCTTCAACGACATCGAGCGCGGCCCGGTGCTGCACATCGCCGCCGACACCAAGGTGGGCGACTCGCTGGGCGCAGACAAGGTGCGGCTGTATCAGGCGCTGTATGACCGGCTGACGGCGCAGTAGACTGCCTCACAACGACAAGGAGCAAGAACAAGTGGTAGCGGTGCGGCGCGGTCTTTCAAGGCAATGGCTGATGTATCTGGGCGTGCTGCCGCTATCGTGGTGCTGGTCGGGGTCGGCTTTGACGGCCGCACCGACGCCGGCGGCCTCCCCCGCCGCTGCGCCCGTGCAGTCCAGCCAGGAGTTGGACGAGGTCAGCGTCATCGGCAAGAAGCTCTACCAGATCCAGCGCGAATTGGTGCAGGCTCAGGATGCCTTCTATGGGCTTTACAACGAGCTGAACACCAAGCGCGACTTCGACATCCACTGCACATTCGAAGCGCCCACCGGCACGCGAATCAAAAAACGCGAGTGCCGCCTGCAATTCATCAATGACGCCACGGCGGAACAGGCGCAGGAGATGCTCGCCGGGCTGGGCAGCGACCCGCCACGGCCGGCCAACTACGTCGAGCCGCCCGAGCTGCGGTGGATGCGGCGGCAGGAAGAGTACCGAAAGAATGCACGCGAAGTGCTGATGTCCAGCCAGGAACTGCGGGATCTGGCGCAGAAATGGCAAGACCTGCAAGGCGAGTACGACCGGGCGAGCAAGCGCAATCGTCAGAAAGACGCCCGCTGACTCCGCCCGGTCCCAGCGCCAGCCCTCCTCAGGGCTGGCCGCTCTTCTGCAACTCCTTGTGCAAATACTCGGCCACATCGGCCACGTCGGCATCCTTCAACAACTGTGGGTACATCGCCGGCATCGGATCCTTGGGCTTTTTGATGTAGTCCACCGTCTGCGCCTGCGTGCTGCGCGCGGCCAGCGTGGAGAGTCTGCGGTCGGCGATCATGTCGCCATCGGGACCATGACAGGCCGTGCAAATGCGGATGTAGATCTCCTGACCATGCGCCAGAGCGTCGGTGGCCGCACCGCCGCCGGACACCACCGTGGAGGCCACGGGCTTGTCCGCATCCAGGCTCATGATGATCACCGAGGGCATGCCCAGTGAGCCAAAGCCCATGCCGCGCGCCACGTTGCCCGAACCGAAGGCCACGTATTGCCTGTCTTTGATTTCATAGGTGACGAGGCCGCCAGCCAGCGCGCCACCAGTCTGCCACTTGCGCAGCAACTCCCCTGACTTGCTGTCGAAAATCAGCAGATTGCCCGCAAAATCGCCGGCGAAGGTCACACCGCCGGCCGTGGGCGTGATGCCGGACACCGTGGCCTTCTCGGCGTGGTATTTCCAGCGCACCTCGCCGGTGAAAGCGTCGATGGAGGTGATCCAGCCGGTCTGCCCCTGACCATCGCCGCGCACCGTGCCGCCGAAATTCGCGCCACGGCCATACTCGGCCTTGCCCAGCGTGACGATGAAGCAACTGTCCACCGCGCCGGTTACCAGCGTGTTGTTCAGCAGGTCGAGCGCCGGGCCATTCCATTCCACGCCGCCGGCATAACCCGGACACACGCGGATGCCCTCGGTGGAGGGATTCAGCGGCGCCTGTTCGACGGTGGTGACCGGCGTGCGGAAGATGCGCTGATTCGTGTCGCGATCCACCGCCGTGACGAAACCATCCTTGCCGCCGAACACCATCAGATCACGCACCTGGGAGTTGTCGCGGTACAGCACCGGCGGCGCGGCGATGTCGAAGTCCTGCCAATCGGCGGGCACCGACTGATGCCACCACTTCAGCGCGCCGGTGCGGGCATCAAGCACGACAATGGAATTGGTGAACAGGTTATCGCCCGGACGATCGGCCTTGGAGATATCCGGCCAGGGATTGCCCACCGGCACGAACAGTTCGCCGGTCGTCACATCCAGCGTCATGGCGCCCCAGACGCCGCCACCGCCGGTCTTGGCCGATTTGGGAATCTCCCAGGTTTCAGCGCCCTTTTCATCGCCCATCGGAATGGTGTTGAAGCGCCACAGTTCCTTTCCGGTGGCCTGATCGTAGGCCATCACCCGGCCACGCACGCCGGATTCGCTGCCGCTGATGCCCATGTAGACCATGCCGCCCCAGGCCAAGGGCGCCGCTGCGGTGCCTTCGTTCAAGCGCGTGGCGGCAATCACGGTTTTCCACAGCAGTTCGCCGGTCTTCGCATCCAGCGCGATCAGCCGTCCATCGGGCGTGCCACGGAACACGCGGCCATTGTCCACGGCCAAGCCTCGGGTGAGCGGACTGCCACGGGTTTCCTCCAACTGCCAATTGTTGATCCACTTCACCGCGCAATTGGTGGCGTCGAGCGCCACGGTGGTGAAACCGGTGGTGGTGTAGATGACGCCGTCGATGACGATCAGGCCCGACTCATTGGCAGTGGGGCCATCGATCTGCACGCGGCAAACTTCGCCCAACTGCGCGACATTCTCCGGCGTGATCTGCTTCAGCGGCGAGTAGCGCTGGCCGTCCAGTTTGTTGTTGTAGGCCGGCCAGTTCTGTCCGCCCGGCGTTGCGGCCACTGCGGCGCTCGATGCCATCAAACCCGCGATCACCACCGCCACTGAGATGTTCTTCATCGGCGTTCCCCCTGTAATCCAGCAAATTGACGAAATTCTCGACCGGGCCGAAGGCTCAGCGCAAGATAATGTACCTGAACTCGCGCGGCTGTCGTGCCGAGTATTGCCGAAGCTTGGGGGAAGCGCATGCATCGTTTCATCATCCAGACAATCAGCCTGACCACCTTGCTGTTCTCATCGGCGATTCTTGCCGCACAGGGCGGCGGCAACGCCGCGCCGCGCTATGTGCCGGAAGACAACCGCCCGCCGTTGGCCTTTCGCGAAGACTTTATCGACGAACCCACCGAAACGCCGGTGACGATGGCCAGCATCAACAACAAGGAACTGCGTTTCACGCTATGGGGGCCAGGCAAAGACCTCGTGGCCAAGAGCTGGCATGCCTCACCGAAGGACGAATCCGGCTACATCTGGACCGGCTCCTGCACGCAGGTGTGCGGCTTCACGCTCTACCGCCCCGGCTACTACCTTGATCTGCGCGAACTGGCCAAGGTCACGTGGCGGACCAAGCAGACGGGCTTTCATCAACTGCGGCTGATGCTGAAGCTCGCCGATGGCCAGATTCTGGTCAGCGACAAAACGGTTGGCGCCTCGCGCGACTGGCAGGTTTCGGAGATGCCCATTGCCGACATTCAGTGGTATCAACTGCACACCGAAACGATGACCGACTATCCGGCGGTTCAGAATCCCGATCTGTCGAAGGTCGCGGAAATCGGCTGGACCGACCTGATCCCCGGCAGCGGCCACGGCACGCCGGGCGGTTCCACTCGCGTGGACTGGATCGAGGTCTACGGGCGTCTGGTTCCGCAGAACGACGCTCGCTGACGGAGACTGAAATGGACCACAACACCCTGCCTCCCGGCAGCCTCGATCGCGCCATACGCCAGATGCGGGCCGCGCTCGGCGCGCAGAACGTGCTCACCGATCCGGCCGCGATGGCCGACTACGGCGACCCCTTCGCGCCGCCCGGCGACTGGTATCGCCCCGGCGCGGTGCTTTTGCCCGAAAGCGTGGAGCAGGTGCAGGCGGTGCTGCGCATCGCCAACGAACACGGCACGCCGGTGTGGACCAGCAGTCAGGGGCGCAACAAGGGTTATGGCGGCGGCGCGCCGCGCGTATCGGGCAGCTTTGCGCTGTCGCTGCGGCGGATGAATCGCGTGCTGGAGGTGAACGAGGAAAGCTGCTGGGCGCTGATCGAGCCCGGCGTGCGCTTCTTCGACCTCTACGCGCATCTGCGCGCCAGCGGTTCGCGGCTGTGGATGTCGGTGCCGGACCTGGGCGCGGGCAGCGTGATCGGCAATGCGCTGGATCATGGTCTGGGCTACACGCCGATGGGCGATCACTTCGGCAATCACTGCGGCATGGAAGTGGTGCTCGCCAATGGCGACGTGCTGCGCACCGGCATGGGCGGCATGAGCAATCCGCATGCTTGGCAGGTGTTTCCGCATGGCTGCGGCCCCACGGCCGATGGGCTGTTCACGCAGTCCAACTATGGCGTGGTGACGAAGATGGGCGTGTGGCTGATGCCGCCGCCGGAGGTATACATGCCCGGCTGGCTGACGCTCGACAGCGAAGCGCAGTTTGGTCCGTTCCTCGAAGCGCTGCGTCCGCTGATGATCGACGGCACGATTCCCAATCAACCGATGATCATCAACGCCGTGTGCGCCGCCAGTGCGTTCTGGGATCGCAAGGATTGGTACACCGGCGATGCCGCGATTCCCGAACAGGTGATCGACGAAATCGCCAAGACGCCGGGCTTTGGCCGCTGGGTGATGCGCTTTGCGCTCAGCGGCGATACGCCGGTGGTGGCGCATCAACGTGCGAAGGTCGAGGCCGCTTTCGGCGCGATTCCCGGCTGCACGCTCACGTTCTCGCAGTACGACGGCTGCAATCTGCCGGAGCTTGAAAATCCGCATGAGCGCGTGCAGGCCGGTATTCCCAGCATGGCGCTGGATCGCATGACGCGCTGGTATGGCGGCGAACACGGCGGGCACATCGGCTTTTCCTGCGCGATGCCGATTACCGGTCGCGATGGCGTTGCCATTCGCGATCTGACGCGCCGTCAACTCAATGCCGATGGACTCGATTACTCCGGCGTGTTCATCGTATCCAAGCGCTACATGATTCATGTGGCGCTGGTGGTGTTCGATACGCAGGATGCGGCGCAATCACGGCGCGCGTATGCGTCGACCAAGGCGATGCTCGAACCTGCCGCCAAGCTCGGCTATGGCGAATATCGCAGCCACATCGACTTCATGGACATCGTGGCCGAGCAGTACGACTTCAACAATCATGCGCAGCGGCGCTTTGCTGAAACGATCAAGGATGCGGTGGACCCGAACGGGATTTTATCGCCCGGCAAGCAAGGCATCTGGCCACGGGCGTATCGCAACGGGCGTTGAGGGATGCGCGGCTTGGCCGCGCACTCGGCCTCAGTCGAACGTATTGCCGAACCACCGCTCGTACAAGGTGCCCAGCAGCGCGATGGGTTTCTTCTGACCATTGATGGCGTTCAGCAGGCCCGTGATCCACAGCACGAGCAGAAACACCCAGCCCAATATGGAAATGGCCAAGCCCAGCAACCAACCCAGCAGCGGCACGGAGCCAACCACCCTGTCGAGGACAACCAGCGCGATACTCGTCAGCATCAATCCCAACGACTGACGCAGATGGTAAGCGCCGAGCGATGTCTTCTTGCTGCTGTTCATCACGGCGGCAATGATGAAGCCGATCAACGTCAGATAGGAAACGATGGCAACGGTTTTGTCTTCGTTGGCCGGAACCACGGTATTGTCATTCACGTTATGCGTCCTCCCCGGAAAGCGCAGATTTTATCCTGAAATGGGCCGGCACATTACCCCGCATTTCTGGCGGTTTTCCCTGATTTCTCGATTGCGCCTCGAAAATCGCACCCGTATCGTGCACGCCCTTCGCCGATGGCGGCGAATGTGAAGCATCTCTTGAACCCATCACAGCGGCGCGGGTTGGCATCCCGCCCGGTGCGCACGGCTCTGCCGTCATGCGTATGCCGTGATGTGAACGAAGGTGTTTCTCCACGATGACGTTAGCTCTGTGGAAGGAGCATTGGATTCGGGATCCAAAGACGCCGGTTCGATTCCGGCACGTCAGCCAATTGGATAGCTCAGCCTGGTAGAGCATCGGTCTTGAAAACCGAGTGTCGCGGGTTCAACTCCCGCTCCAAGCATGACCTACGAAGTCATGACCAACGGGAATGCAAGTTCCCAAACGGAAAACGCCCCGTGCCGCGCGGCGTGCAGATGCGAAGGAAAGCATCGCACGAAGCAAGGCAGCGACGATGAGGCCGGGTGCTGGCCCTCGAAGCGATCCGCTTCGTTGCCAACGATGCGCCGTGCAAACCCTGCACGCCGAATCTGCGGTGATGAAGCACATCGCCAACGAGCGCGAGTGCTCCGCCTGATCGGCGTTCAGGGGCGTTTTCATTCTGCAGAGGACGAAGAAAGAGAACGAAGAAGGAGAACAAATGATGTTTTGGACAAAGAGGATCGTGATCGGCGACAGCGGACGCGGCCTGATCTATCGCAATCGCCGCTTCGAGCGCGTGCTCGACGCAGGCGTGTACAACATCTTCGATCCGCTCGATCGTATCGAAGTATCGGTACACAACATCGTCGCGCCGGAATACGCCGGACGCGATGCCGATGTGTTGATCGCGCGCTTGGGCGAGCGTTTGCACGACACCTTCGTGCTGGCCGACATCGGCATCGACGAGGTGGGCCTGTTGTCGGTGAATGGCAAGCTCGAAGACGTGCTGCCGCCCGGCGCGCGCAAGCTGTACTGGCGCGGACTGACGCGCATCGACGTGCGCAAGGTCGCGCTTGCCGAGACGCCGGCAATCGAACCGGCGGTGATCGCGCGTCTGCGTCAGCTTGGCATGCTGGCGAGGCTCGCGGTGGTTGCCGACGTGCCGGTGGAATCATCTGGCCTGGTGTTCGTCGATGGCAAGTTGGCGCGCACGTTGACGCCGGGCGCCTACGCCTTCTGGAACTTCCGCAGGAACGTGGCGGTGGACGTGATCGACCTGCGCGTGCAGGCGGTGGAAGTTTCGGGGCAGGAGTTGCTGACCCGTGACAAGGTCACGCTGCGCGTGAATCTTGCCGCCAGCATTCGCGTGGTCGATCCGGTGGCGGCGCGCACGAAGGTGGTGAAGTACGCCGATCAGTTGTACCGCGAATTGCAGTACGGCTTGCGCAAGGCGGTGTCGTCCAAGACTCTGGACGAACTGCTGGGCGACAAAGCCTCGCTCGACGCCGACATCTTCGGCGCGGTGCGCGGCAAGGTCGGTGAGTTCGGCATCGAGTTGCTGGGCGTGGGCGTGAAAGACGTGATCCTGCCGGGCGAGATGAAGGACATCCTGAACGGCGTGGTGCAGGCGGAAAAAACGGCGCAAGCCAATGTGATCCGCCGCCGCGAAGAGGCCAACGCCACGCGCTCGCTGCTGAACACGGCGAAGCTGGTGGAGGAAAGCCCCACGCTGATGCGCCTGAAGGAACTGGAAGCGCTGGAAAAGATCACGGAGAAGATCGGCAAGCTGACTGTCTACGGCGG
>JAITMN010000181.1 GCA_031277355.1 Nevskiaceae bacterium
GGCACGCGGCGCGAACTCAACGCACGCGAAGCCTGTTCCAGATGATCCAGCGATCCTTCGAAGCGATCCGGCTCGGTGAGCACCGACACCGCCGCAGCGCCCGCTTCGGCATAACCGCCCACGCGCGCGCCGACATCCTCTTCACCGCCGCGCAACTGACCCACCGCAGGCGAACGCAGTTTCACTTCGGCAATCACATCAAAGCCGCGCGATGACAACACCAGCGGCGGCGGCGGCGGCGCAGATTCAGCCCAGCGCAGCAGTTCGCCCTCGCCCATCACACGCCGCGCCTGCATCACGCGCGCGCGGCTGGACTCGGCCATCGACGCCAGAAAATCCCCGCTCATCGCGCATTGCCCGATGATGATGCCGCGGCCACATCGCGCGAGAACGCCGCCAGCTTCGCGAGCAACGCGCTGGCGCGACCGTCATCGATGGCCGCGTGCGCCATGCCAATCGCCGTGACCGGATCGGCGGCGCGGCCCGTGACTTCCAACGCCAGCGCAGCGCCCAGCGCCAACGCATCGCGATGCGGCCCGCGTTCCTCGCCGCGCAACACGCGCGTCAACGCAGCGGCGTTGTAGGCGGCATCCCCGCCCATCAGCGCATCTTCAGCGCAGATGTCGAGACCATAGTCCGCAGGCGTGCGCCGCGATTCGCGCACCTGACCCGGCGTGACATCCAGCAACAAAAACGGCCCCAGCGGCGAAGGTTCATCCCAACCCGCCGCGCCATGAATCACGAACGAGCGCTGCTGCGGCAAGCCCGACAACGCCTGCGCCATCAATCGCGCCGTAGGTTCGTTGTACGCACCGATCACATGAAACGGCGGCGCGGCGGGATTGGACAACGGCCCCAGCACATTGAACACCGTGCGCACACCCAGCGCCGCGCGCACCGGCCCGATGGCCTTCATCGCCGGGTGATAATGCGGCGCGAACAAAAACGTGAACCCCAACCGCGCAAAGGCTTCTGCGGCGCGCGCCGCATCAAGTGGTATCGGCAAGCCCAAGGCTTCAAGCACATCGGCGCTGCCCGCGCGACTGGACACCGAGCGATTGCCGTGTTTGATCACCGGCAGGCCGCAGGCCGCTGCCAGCAACGACGCGCCGGTGGAAAGATTGAAGCTGCCCGATTTGTCACCACCCGTGCCCACGATATCCACGCTGCCGGTGGTGTCGGCGATATCCGGCCGCCGCGCCAGCAAGCGCATGCCCAATGCAAAGCCGCGCAGTTCCTCCGGCGTCGCACCCTTCGCGCGCACCGCCGCCAGCAACGCGCCGGACAACGCCTGCGGCAACTGCTCATCCGTCAGCGCCACCAGCAACGCCTGCGCTTCTTCGGTTGAAAGCCCCTGCCGTTCCAGCAACCGATCCAGAAACCCGCGCAACTGCGGCAGATCGGCGCTCACGACGCACTCCGGCGCGGCGCGGTGATCTTCAGGAAATTGCCCATCAACTGCGGGCCCTGCGGCGTCAGCACGCTTTCGGGATGAAACTGCACGCCCTCGATGCAAAGCTCACGATGCCGCACGCCCATGATCTCGCCCTCTTCGGTCATCGCGGTGACTTCCAGTTCCGCAGGGATCGTCTCCGGTGCGGCGATCAGCGAGTGATAACGCCCCACTTCGCAGGGCTGCGGCAGCCCTTCAAACAATACGCGGCCATCATGTTTGATCAGTGAAGTCTTGCCGTGCATCAAGCGCGATGCGCGCACCACATCACCGCCAAACACTTCGACGATGGATTGATGCCCCAGACACACGCCCAGCACCGGCAGCTTGCCGGCAAAGGCGCGGATCATGTCCATCGACACACCCGCATCGCGCGGTATGCCGGGGCCGGGCGAGATGCACAGATGCGTGATGTCGAGTTTCAACGCATCGGCAACGCTGATCTCATCATTGCGATGCACCTGCACCTGCGCGCCGAGCACGAGAAAGGCCTGCACCAGGTTGTAGGTGAAGGAGTCGTAGTTGTCGATCAGCAGCAGGCGCGGCTGCGCGGTGTTGCTCACAGTCCCTCCTGCGCCAGCAGCAACGCATTTCGCAGCGCCGCGCTCTTTGCATGGATTTCGTCGAATTCATTGGCGGGCACGCTGTCGGCGACGATGCCTGCGCCGGCCTGATAGCTGTATTCATCGCCCTCGAACACCAGCGTGCGGATCGTGATGGCCTGATCCATGTCGCCCTGCGCGCCGAAGTAACCGATGGTGCCGCCATACAGACCGCGCTCCACCGGCTCCAATTCCTCGATGATCTGCATGGCGCGCACCTTCGGCGCACCCACCAAAGTGCCTGCCGGAAATGTTGCCGCAAACAAATCAAAGGCATCGCGATTCGGCGCCAGCACGCCCTGCACGCCGCTGACGATGTGCATCACATGACTGTAGCGTTCGATCACACGATAGGGATTCACATGCACCGAACCGGGCAGCGCAACGCGGCCCAGATCGTTGCGTGCAAGGTCCACCAGCATCACATGCTCGGCGTTCTCTTTTGGATCGGCGAGCAGACGGCGCTCGTTGGCAAGATCGGCTTCAGGATCAGCCATGCGCGGCAAGGTGCCGGCAATGGGACGCAACTCCGCGCGACCGGCGGAAAGCTTCACCAGCGCTTCGGGCGACGAACCCACCACCGACAGGCCACCCAGACGACAGAAATACATGTACGGCGAGGGATTGATCAGCCGCAGCGCGCGATACACCTGAAAGGGATCAAGATCATGCTGACCGCGAAAGCGCGAAGACAGCACCAATTGATACACATCGCCTGCGGCAATGTATTCCTGCGCGCGGCGCACACCGGCCATGTATTCATCGCGGCCCAGCGACACAGTGGGCGCGCCGAAGCCGCCGCTGTCGCAGGCAACGCGATATTCACCGCGCAGCGCTGCGATCACCTCACGGCGCAACACCTGACGTTCGGCCTCGCTGCCCGCGTGCAGCAACGCGATGCCGCGCGTCAGGTGATCGAACACCAGCAGCGAGCGCGGCGCGACGTAGTGCAGTATCGGCGCGTCGGGGCGACGCTGATGACGCAGCGGCAACTTCTCGAAGAAGCGCACCACATCGTAGGCGGTGAAGCCCACGAGCCCGCCGGCCAGCGGCATGCCGGGCAATTCCGGCTGCGGACGCGGCGCGCGGGCCAGCGCATCGCGCAGGCGCGCCAGCAACTCGTTGCGGCTCTCCGGCACCGGGTAGTGATCGTTGCCGATGGTCAGCGCGCGCGAGTCCAGGCGCACCTCAAGACCGTCGCCGAAGCCGATGAAGGAATAACGCGCCAGACGCTCCCCGCCCTCGACGCTTTCGAGCAGGAAGCGCGGCTGGAAGGAGGCGAGCTTGGCGAACGCCGAAACCGGCGTATCGAGGTCACCTGCAATGTCGAAGGGCGGTTTCAGATGCGTTCCTCTTTAATTTTCCACAGACAACAAAAAACCCATCCCGGTGGCGCCGGAGATGGGTTCTGGTTTTGGAATCCTTGAAGCTGCTAGCGCTTTAGGCAATGACGACCAGTACCCCGCTCCGTCAGGAGAGGGGCCACCACCAGCGCAGGCGAGCGAAGGATCGGGTCATGGGGGCAGTATGGCCAAAGGCCGGCCGCGCCGTCAAGGAAAGCGCGGGGGACGCCGCTGCCGCCTGCCTACTGCCACTCCACATACCCTTCCTTGATCGCCATTTCGCTGTCCATGCGAAACCCGGTGCTGAAATACGGCCGCGAGCCATAGGGCACCGACGTGAACACCGCCTCCACCTGACTGATGCCTTCCTCATCGACGGTGAAGGCTTCATGCACACCCAGCGTCGTGGGCATCGTGTCGCGGACCACGACGGTGCGCCCATCGTTGGTCTGATAGCTGCGGATGTAGGCCGAGTTCTGATGATCGAAGTACACGCCCGCCACCACCACCTGACGCTCCAGGTCCACCGCGAGGATGCGGCGGCTGCGCAGACGGTTGTCGTTGCGGTGATAGCCCTTGGCGATACCCTCGATGCAACTGTAGTTCTGGCTGCTGGGCTCGCGGCCCGGCTGCAACGGCACGTTCGACGTGGGCACGCCGTCTTCGAGGCGATGGCACTTGCTGGAGAAGATCGGCGGCTGATCGCCGCGATTGTCTTCGATGCCGGTGAAGTAGGTGTTGACGATGTTCATCAACTCCTCACGCGAGCGGCGCTTCTCCGGCGGCACGGTGGTGGTGAACTCGGGCCGTGGCGTGTCGCCCAGCACGTCGGTGGGCGCGCCGCCGCCCGAACTGGGCAAACGGCGCTGCGCCACGATCACTTCGATCTCGGTGATCTGCCTGGCGAAGACCTTCAGCCGCGTGGTGACCAGCACCGGCGCGCCGTTTTCCAGCATCTTCGAAAAGAACACGATCGAGCCCCATTGAGGATCGGAGACATACATCCGGTATTTTTCCGCACCGGTGGCGTTCATGAAGAAGCCGTCGGGTATCGGCAGTTCAAAGCCATTCTCCGAATAGCGCACGCCCTTGGACAGCGGCAGCATCTTCGGATCATGCGCGATGACGGCCTTGACGAATTGCTCGGCAAAGCCTTCCAGGCAAGCCCGATCGCAATCGCCCGTGCCAACGGCCGGCGGCGCCACGCGGCCAACCTGCGCGGCCGCCGGTGTTGCCAGCGTCAATCCCGCCACCGCGAACAGCGCAAGCGCCGCTGCGGATGCAAAACCGGCGTACTTGTTCTTCATGTTTTTTCTCTCTTATTCGTATTCGATGAAGCCGTCGATGCGCGTCTGTTCGCTATCCATCTGAAAACCCGTGCTGAAATACGGCCGCATGCCATAGGGCACGGTCGTCATGATGGCTTCGACCTGGCTGATGCCTTCCTCGTCGATCTGGAACGCCTCGTGGATGTTCAGCGTTGCCGGCGAGGTGTCATTCACGCGCACCGGCGTGCCATCGTTGGCGGTGTAGGTGCGGATGCGCTCATCGTTCAGGTGATCGAAATACACCGCCGCCAGCACGACCTGACGCTCCACGTCCACCGCCATGATGCGGCGATTGCGCAGACGGTTGTCGTTGCGATGGTAGCCGTTGGCGATGCCCTGGATGCAGGTGTAGTTACGGCTGCTGCGCTGACCGCCCGGCGGCACCGGCACATTGGACGTGGCCGCGCCGTTTTCCAGGCGATGACACTTGCTGGAGAAAATCGGCGGCTTCTTGCCGACGTTGTTCTCGATGCCGGTGAAATAGGTGTTGACGATCTTCATCAACTCCTCGCGCGAGCGGCGCTTCTCGGGCGGCACGATGGTGGTGAACTCGGGACGCGGCGCATCGCCCAGCACGTCGGGCTGAATGTTGTTCGGATCGCGCGTGCGAAATTCCTTGCCGACGATGCTTTCGATCTCCACGATCTGGCGGTTGTACACACGCAGGCGCGTGGTCAGCAGCGAGGGCACATGGTTCTCTTCAACCTTCGCGAACACGCCGATCGAACCCCAATCGGGGTCCACCACATACATGCGATACGTGCCGGCCTTCGTCGCGTTGTAGAAGAAGCCATCGGGGATGGGCAGTTCCACGCCGTTCTCCGAATACTTGGCGTTCTTCGCCAGCGGCAACTTGCTCGGATCATGCGCCACCATCGCGGCGATCACTTTCTCGGCCAGGTCGATCAGACAGGCGCGGTCGCAATCGCCGCTGCCCACATTCACCGGCGCAACGCGCCCCACCTGCGCCAAAGCCGGGGTCGGCGCCAGCGCCACACCCCCAACCAATAATGCCGCTACGACGCCCAGCAGACGCCCTTTGACCAGACTCTTCATGGTTTTATCTCCTTGCAGAATTCTTTGATGCCCGCTTCGGGTGACTTTATCAGGACATCGGCTGCCCAGCCATTCGGTAGAATCCCCGCCCATGTCTGATTCATCTGGCACCGCTTCAACACGCACATGAGCGCCGACTACGAAAAGCTCGGCGTGTTCTATCTCGGCAAGGTCTTCGACCCGGCCTCGGGCCGCGTCGTGGACCGGCCGCTGCTGTATGACTCGGCCGATCTGACCACGCATGCGGTGTGCGTGGGCATGACGGGCAGCGGCAAAACCGGCCTGTGCATCGCGTTGCTGGAAGAGGCGGCCATAGACGGCGTGCCGGCGATCTGCATCGACCCAAAGGGCGACATTGGCGATCTGCTGCTCACGTTTCCGAAGCTCGCCCCGCAGGACTTTGCAAGCTGGGTGGATGATGGCGAAGCGGCGCGGCGCAACCTGGGCATCGAACAGTACGCGGCGCAGGTGGCCGAACAATGGCGCGCGGGCCTTGCCGAGTGGGATCAACAGCCCGAGCGCATCGCAAAATTCCGCGACAGCGTGGACATCGCGATCTACACACCCGGCGCGGAGCATGGTCTGCCGCTGTCGGTGCTGCGTTCGCTGTCTCCGCCGCCGCCCGAAGCGGCGCTCGACGACGCCGCGCTCACCGAACACATCGCCAACACGGTGTCGGGTTTGCTGACGTTGATCGGCCGCGACGCGGACCCGCTGCAAAGCCGCGATCACATTCTGTTGTCGAATCTGCTGGACCAGAGTTGGCGCGCGGGACGTGCGCTGGATTTGGCCAGTCTGGTCGGCGCGATACAAAACCCGCCGCTGCAAAAACTCGGCGCGCTCGATCTTGAAAGCTTTTATCCGGCTAAACAGCGTCAGGCGTTGGCGCTGGCGGTGAACAATCTGCTGGCTTCGCCGCGCTTTGCGGCATGGGCCAGGGGCGAAGCGCTCGACGTGCAGCGGTTGCTGTATACGCCGCAAGGCAAGCCGCGCATCGCGGTGATTTCGATTGCGCATCTGCCGGATGCGGAGCGGATGTTCGTCGTCACGCTGCTGCTGAATGAAGTGGTGGGATGGATGCGGCGGCAATCGGGCACGTCGTCGCTGCGCGCCATTTTGTACATGGATGAAATCTTCGGTTTTTTCCCGCCCAGCGCAACACCGCCTTCAAAGCCGCCGATGCTGACGCTGCTGAAGCAGGCGCGGGCGTATGGTTTGGGCTGTGTGCTCGCCACGCAGAATCCGGTGGACCTCGATTACAAAGGTCTGGGCAACACCGGCACCTGGCTGATCGGACGTTTGCAGACCGAACGGGACCGCGACCGATTGCTCGATGGATTGACCACGGCGCTGGCGGGCAGCGGCCCGGATCGCGCGGAACTGGCGCGGCA
>JAITMN010000189.1 GCA_031277355.1 Nevskiaceae bacterium
GCGACGGCTCTCCTCTGCCGCCAACGCCAGCAGGTAATCACGAAACGGCTCGCCCAGCGTCGGGTGATGCAGCGCGTATTCCACCGTGGCTTGCAGGTAACCCAGCTTGTTGCCGCAGTCATAGCGCTTGCCCGTGAAGCGATACGCATGAACCTTCTCGCGCTCCATCAGCCGCGCGATGCCATCGGTGAGTTGAATCTCTCCGCCCGCGCCCTTCTGCACCTTGGTGAGCTGCGCGAAGATGCGCGGCGTCAGCAGATAACGGCCCACGACGGCAAGGTTGGATGGCGCACGCGAGGGCTTGGGCTTTTCAACGATGCTGCGAATCACCGCCACCTTGTCTTGCGAGCCTTTCACATCAACGATGCCGTATTTGTCGGTTTCGTTCGGCGCCACTTCTTCCACGCCCAACACGCTGCCGCCGTACTTGCGATGCACCGACGACATCTGCTTCAGACACGGCACGGCGGCGTCGATCAGATCGTCGGCCAGATGCACGAAGAAAGGCTCATCGCCCACCGCCGGCTGCGCGCAGAGCACCGCATGACCCAGACCCAGCGGAGCCGGTTGGCGAATGTAGATACAGGTGGCGTAGCTGGGCAGCACGCTGCGCACCTGATCGGCCAACTCGGACTTGCCCTGCTCTTCCAGCAGATTCTCCAATTCCGAGTCGGTGTCGAAATGATCCTCGATGGCGCGCTTGGACGCGCCGGTGACGAACACCAGCCGGCGCGCGCCTGCTTCCAATGCTTCTTCCACCGCGTATTGAACCAGCGGCTTGTCGACGACCGGAAGCATCTCCTTTGGGCTCGCCTTCGTGGCCGGCAAAAAGCGGGTGCCTCGTCCGGCAACCGGAAAAACGGCAGTGCGAATGGCAGTCTGTGACACGGTTATTCCTCGACGCAAAAAATTCTTTGCCGATTCTAGGGGAACAATGTCGGCGCAGTGCGCGCCATCGAGAATTTTCATTTCGTTTTCAGCGCACTGTCGCCACTGGCAGACGGATTCGGTGCCTTTTTTGCCGGTGTCGCAGCAGCAGCGGGCCGCGCATCCACACGAATGTCGGCGCGATTGTTCGCGATGGCCTTGGGACCGATGCCCTTGACCAGCGCCAGTTCATCGGCCGAACGAAACGGCCCATGCTTGCTGCGATAGTCGACAATGGCCTGCGCGCGCTTCAAACCGATACCCTTCAATTCGCGCGCCAGCGTGGACGCATCGGCCGTGTTGATGTTGACCGGACCGGCCGTGGCAAAACCCGGCGCAAACGACGCACAGAGCAGGCTCAACGCAAAGCCCGCGATACGAGTGTGGATGGACATGAAAACCTCCTTCGACGATGCGAAACCACAATGGTCCCGCTGCGAAGCAAGGTTAGGCCGCCAACGCGTTGGTGCGTTTAAGCGAAACTGATGCGTTTAGGCAGAAATGGCGATGAAACGCGCGCGCGAGATCAATCAGTCGCGAATCGGCGTGCCCGTGCTCTCGTTGACCCGCTCGCGCAGGTCCTTGCCCGGCTTGAAGTGCGGCACATACTTGCCCGACAGCGCCACCGCTTCGCCGGTCTTCGGATTGCGCCCTTGACGCGGCGGCCGAAAATGCAGCGAAAAACTGCCGAACCCGCGTATCTCGATGCGCTCACCCTGCGACAGCGAATCGCTCATGATTTCCAGAATCTGCTTCAGCGCCAACTCCACGTCGCGCGCGGGCAGATGTTTCTGCTTGGCGGTGATGATTTCGATCAGTTCGGACTTCGTCATAATTATTATTCCGTTGCCCCCTCAAGGATGAGAAGGCGCAGCCAACGGCCACGCCTTCTCTCCACCGACTTCAGTCGCGCTCGGCGTTGCCGATCTGCTGCTTGAGCAGATCGCCCAGGCTGGTGCCCGCTGCGCCGCTGCCGGTTTCGGTGCGGTAGCTCTGCACGGCCTCGGCTTCCTCGTGCATCTCCTTGGCCTTGATCGACAGCGTGATCGAACGTGTCTTGCGATCAACGCCGGTGAACTTGGCTTCCACCACATCGCCCACCTTCAGCACGGTGCGCGCGTCGTCCACACGATCGCGGCCCAGTTCGGTGGCGCGAAGCTGACCTTCCACGCCATGCCCCAGATCGATCAGCGCGCCGCGCTGGTCGACTTCCGTGACGGTGCCGGTGACGATGCTGCCGCGCGGATGCTCGGCCACATAACCGGAGAACGGGTCCTTCGCCAACTGCTTGATGCCGAGCGAAATGCGCTCGCGCTCCGGGTCGATGGACAGCACCATCGCTTCGACCAACTGACCCTTCTGGTAACCGCGCACGGCTTCCTCGCCGGGCTGATCCCAGGAGATATCCGACAGGTGCACGAGGCCGTCGATGTTGCCGGCAAGACCGATGAACACGCCAAAGTCGGTGATCGACTTGACCTGCCCCGACACATGATCGCCCCGGTTGAAGTTCTCCGAGAACTCCTTCCACGGATTGGCCTTGCACTGCGTCAGGCCCAGCGAAATGCGGCGACGCTCTTCGTCCACGTCGAGCACCATCACTTCGACTTCCTCGCCGGTCTGCACCACCTTGGCCGGATTGACGTTCTTGTTCGTCCAATCCATTTCCGAGACGTGCACCAGACCCTCGACGCCATCCTCGATTTCAACGAACGCGCCGTAATCGGCAATGTTCGTGACCTTGCCGAACACGCGGGTGTTCGGGGGATAACGACGCGCAATGTTCTCCCACGGATCAGCGCCCAACTGCTTCAGACCCAGCGAAAC
>JAITMN010000216.1 GCA_031277355.1 Nevskiaceae bacterium
GGCAGCCTTTCTCGAAACTCATCGCTACGCGGGGCTCAAGGGCGGCAGCATGGGCTTTTCGAAGATGGAAGGCACGACGGTGAACGCTGCCGACAAGATCGCCTATTCGGCAATTGCCAACATCACCGACTCGATGGTGGTAGACAACACCGGCGGTGGCTACGTCGCCGAGCACAACATCCGCTTCCCCAAGCGCGTCAATGCCGGTTGCGTGCTGCAGCACTTTCTGGCGGGGGGTCAGGTGGACTCCGACGGCAATGCCATCAATAGCCAGTGGGTTCCGCAGAGCACTGCCGTGCTGATTACCGGCGAGGACCTTGCTGCGGGCGATGCATTGGGCAACACCAGTGACCCGGACAATATCGCAAGCCCCGACAATCTGAAATTCTCGCAAAGCCTGCGCACGCTGTTCATCGGTGAAGACAGCGGCAACCACCTGAACAACTTTCTGTGGGCTTACAACGTCGATACCGGCAGTTTGCAGCGATTGTTGTCCACTCCGGCGGGCGCTGAATCCACCGGCCTGCATGCGGTGGATGCGCTCAATGGCTGGACGTACATCATGAGCAACTTCCAGCATCCGGGCGATGAATGGGCTCGCTTCACCGCGATCGACTCTGCGCTGAAAGACCAGGTGGATGCTGCTCTGGACGCCAACTACGGCGGCAAGTTCAAGGCGGCGGTCGGCTACCTGACCGGCGACTTCGACGCGGCTGCGGGCACGGCGGTGAAGTTGTAGCGCTGCGGGCGGTGCGATGCCGTGGCGAAGGAATGACCTCCGGCTTGCACCGCCTTCACCAACACCCACACTTGCGATCCGGCTTGCAATTGCAACTCATCCGTTGCCGCATGCGTGATGCGCGCCAGCACTTCGTGCCCGCCGATGTCGATGCGCAGCAGATCGCCGGTGTCTGTGCTTTCGATGGCGCTGACGCGCCCGCGCAATTGATTGCGCACCGATAGCCCGTGCGGTTCCTGCACCGCGAGAATCAGATCGCGCGCCAGCAATTGCACGCGCAGACGCTGCCCTGCGCGCACGCCCTGCGCCGGAATACGCAGCAGGCCATCGCCCAGCGCCACTTCAGCCAGATCGCTATCGGCATCCACTGCATTGACGCGGCCTTCGAGCACCGCGCCCAGCGCATCCGGCCCCACGATGGCCTGCAAGGCCGGCGATACACTGACGCTGCCCACGTCGCCGCTGGCAACGATGCGCCCGGCATCCATCACCAGTATCTGCGTGGCAAGTCGCAGTACATCTTCGAATTGATGACTGACGAACACCATCGGCACCGACAGATGATCGCGCAGCCGTTCCAGCCACGGCAGCACTTCATCGCGCCGCGCGGCGTCGAGTGAGGCCAGCGGTTCATCGAGCAGCAGCAGACGCGGTTCGGACAGCAACGCGCGGCCCAGCGCCACGCGCTGTTTCTCGCCGCCGGACAAACCACCGGGCCGGCGATGCAGCAGCGGCGCCAGATCGAGCAGCCCGATCACTTCATCCAAGCGCTGCGCGCCTGCGGTGGACGTTGCATCGCGTGCGCCATACAGCAGATTGCCGCGCACGGAGTAATGCGGGAACAATCGCGCGTCCTGGAACACGCAGCCCACGCCGCGACGTTCAGCGCTGACGCGCACACCGGCGTTGCTGTCGAGCCAGACTTCCTCATCGAGCGCGATGCGGCCCTGACCCTCGCGCGCAAGACCCGCGATCAGATTCACCAGCGTGGTCTTGCCGCAGCCGGAGCGTCCGAACAGCGCGGTGACGCCCGGAGTCGGCGCGCTGAACGACGCCTGTAGATCAAACGCGCCGCGCCGCAGAGAGACATTCACTTCAAGCATGCGCGCCAGCCTCGATGCTGCGCCGATGCCGCAGCTTCATGCCTATTCTCACGCCCACGCTCATCGCCCCAACCACCGCCGCAGCCACCGCGACAACACTTCGGCTGCGATCAACCCGACAACGCCAAGACAAATCGACAACCCCGCGATCCGCGCCGCCGCCGCATCGCCATCCGGCGATTGCAGCGCCGTGTACAGCGCCAGCGGCAGCGTGCGCGTCTGCCCCGGAATGTTCGACACAAACGTGATCACCGCGCCAAATTCACCCAGACCCGCAGCAAACGCCGTGACGAGCCCCGCCAACACCCCCGGCAGCATCAGCGGCAGCGTGATCGTGACGAAGCGCCGCCACGGACCCGCGCCCAGCGTGCGCGCCGCGTCTTCCAGTCCACGGTCCACGTTTTCCAGAGAAATGCGCATCGCGCGCACCATCAGCGGGAAGGTCATCACTGCGGTAGCCACTGCCGCGCCCAGCGTCGTGAACACCAGTTGCACGCCGAAGCGTTCGTCGAGAATTCGCCCCAGCGGGCCGCGAGCACCCAGCATCAGCAGCAGCAGATAGCCCACCACCACCGGCGGCAGCACCAGCGGCAGATGCACGAAGGCGTCGAGCAGCAGGCGACCGGCGAAGCGGCGGCGTGTGAGCAGCCACGCCATCGCGATGGCCGGAATCACACACAGCAGCACGCTGCGCGCGGACACCGCCAGGCTCAG
>JAITMN010000251.1 GCA_031277355.1 Nevskiaceae bacterium
CGACTCGCGCCGAATCTCCTGCCCCTTCTCGTTGAACACCACGCGCGACATCAGTCCGGTGTGTTCGATGCGGCCGAACTGCAGGCCGCCGGCAAACAGATTGCCGCGCCATGCAGGGAAGCGATCACCCGTGTAGAACGTCATGCCCGAAATTGCAATCGACGGCACCCAGAACAGTTCCGGACCCTGCCCGCCCTCGATCGCGCGCTTGTCGGACACCGGCGCGCCGCTGTAATCGCGGCCAAAGCTCGCCAGTGGCCACTCATAGTTCGCGCCGGGCTTGAGGATGTTCACCTCATCGCCACCCTGCGGACCGTTCTCGTTCTCCCAGATGTCACCGGTGGTCGGATGAATGGTGAGGCCCACGCCGTTGCGATGACCGATGCTGTAGATTTCCGGCTTGAAACCCGCGCGGCCCGCGAACGGATTGGCCGGCACCGTGCCATCGTCATTGAAGCGCAGCACCTTGCCGAAGTAGGACTCCCCGCTCTGCGCGGCCGCATCGTTCGCGCCGCCGACGAACAGATACAGCATGCCGTCGCGACCGAAGATGATCGGCAGACCCGGAGGCGAACCGCCGCCGCCGGATTCACGGAACGTGAAGATTTCACGCACGTCTTTGAGTTCCGTGCCTTCGAGGCGTCCGCGCACCAGACCCATCGCGCGCGATCCGGGCCGTGGCTCCTTCGTGAAGGTCAGGTACACCCATCCGGTGCGCGCGAACTGCGGATGCAGCGCAATGCCCATCAGTCCGCCCTTGTTGGCGGCGCTCATGTCGGAGGGCAGTCCTGAAATCGGTTGCGGTTCGAGCTTGCCGTTGCGCACCAGACGAAGTTGCAGGCGATTGCGTTCGGTGATCAGGATGTCGCCATTGGGCAGAAACGCCATGTCCCAGGGCAGTTCCAGCCCTTTCATCGGCGTCACGCGCACCTGACCCTGCTCGGCGGTGTCGATGACGAAGGGAGCGTCGGGCAGCTTGCGTTCAGGCATGGCGGCGAGTTGGGCGGCGCTGAGTATGGCCGGCGCGAGGCACAGCCCAAGGGCGGTGAGCAAGGTGCGAATGTGCATGACGCGAGTTCCCCCGTTTGAATGATTTGGTCGCTACTTTACTCGAACGGCTGGTTGCCGCCCAATGGCTTTTGAAAACAGATCCGCATCGACATTGCCGCCGCTGAGCACCACCAGCACCGGGCCGCGAGCGGCGAAGTGCCCGGCGTTGTTCAGCAGCACCGCCAGCGAGCACGCGCCGCCGGGTTCGACCACCAGCTTCAGATGGTGGAAAGCGAACGACATCGCATCGAGCAATTGATCGTCGGTGGCGGCAAAGCCGCCGGCCAGACGGCGCTGATGGACCTGAAATGGCAGCATGCCGGGTTCGGGCGCGAGCAGCGCGTCGGCGATGGAGCGGCAGCCGGGTTCGTTGGCGATGATGCGACCTGAGGCGAGCGAGCGGCGGATGTCGTCGTGACCGGCCGGCTCCGCGACCCAGATTTGCGTTGCCGGCGACAGCGCTTCAAACGCAACGGCGACGCCGGCGATCAGCCCGCCGCCCGAAGCGTTGCAGATCACACTGGAGAGCGCGATGCCGGCGGCGTTGGCGTCGGTTGCCGCTTCGAGACCCACGGTGCCCTGACCGGCCATGATCCAGGCGTCGTCGAACGGGCGAATCAGCGTCGCGCCGGTTTTTTCCACGATCTCGGCGGCGATGTGTTCGCGGCTTTCGTTCAGCCGGTCGTAGAGGCGCACTTGCGCGCCACGTCCGCGCGCCGCGTCGATCTTTGCTTTCGGCGCATCGGCGGGCATCACGATGGTGGCGTGCAGGCCCAGGATTCTCGCGCTCTCGGCCACGCCCTGCGCGTGATTGCCGGAGGAAAACGCCACGATCCCGCGCCTGCGATCGGCTTCGGGAATACGGCTGATGCGATTCCACGCGCCGCGCATCTTGAACGAGCCGGTGCGTTGCAGCGTTTCGGGTTTGATCCACACCGGCGCGCCGATGCGCTCATCGAGCGCGGCATTGCGCAGCAGCGGCGTGTGGAAGGTGATGCCGCGAAGTTGCTGCGCCGCATCCTCGATGTCGTCGAAGGCGGGAAGATCGCGCAGTGGATTGTGGATCATGCAGTCATGTCTCGATGTCTCCGGCAGGAATTTGACGATTCACGCAACGGCCAATTATGCTCCCCCGAAAGGGGGTAGCTGTGACCGACACACCGAAAAACACCGCATCGCCAACACGCCCTGCCGGTAGCGCTCCAATGGAAGTTGCCGTTGAGGAGGGCAAGACATATTGGTGGTGCGCTTGCGGGCTGAGCAAAAGCCAGCCGTTTTGCGATGGTTCGCACAAGACCACCCAGATCACCCCAATGAAATACAAAGCCGCAGAGAGCGGAACGAAATGGTTCTGCGTGTGCAAGCGCACGGGCACGGCGCCGTTCTGCGATGGTTCGCATGCAGCCCGCGCGCTCTGAGTGAACATGATGATCAAACGTCGCAGCATTCTCGGTGGCATTGCCGCCACGGTTACCGCCGGAGCCGGCGTTGGTGTTGGCGTCAGTTCCTGCTCGGCGGAAAAGATGCCGGTGCTGGGTTTGATTCTGCCTCCGGCTGAACGGGCGATTCCCGAAGAAGGCGTTGCGATGTACGGCAACCAACTGCGGTTCGTCGTCACCGGCCTTGGCATCGAGCGGATGACGCCCGACAGCTTCGACGCCGCGATGGAGCGCGTGCCCGCTGCCGCCGCGAAACTTGCCGCAGAGGGCGCGCAGGCCATCGAACTCACTGGCACGTCGCTCACCTTCTACAAGGGCGAGGCGTTCAATCAGCAGTTGCGCGAAACGGTGACGAAGGCTTCGGGCTTGAAGGCCACGACGATGAGCAATGGCGTGATCGAAGGGCTTAAAGCCGTTGGTGCGCGTCGCGTTGCGGTGGCCACTGCCTACAACGATGAAGTGAACGAGCGTCTGCGCGCCTTTCTGATCGAGCATGGCATGGAACCGCTGGTGATCACCGGCCTTGGCATCGAAGCGATGACCGACATCGAAAAAGTCACGCAGAACGATCTGCTGGAATTCGGCGTGCGCGTGCGCGAATCAGCGCCGGAGGCCGATTCGCTGTTCGTGTCCTGCGGCGGCTTTCGCACGCTGGAACTGGTCGCGCCGCTGGAAGCGCGCACCGGTGTGCCGGTGATTTCCAGCATGCCGCATGGCTTGTGGGCCGCTGCGCGGCTGGTTGGACTGAGCGGGCAGGTGCCCGGTTATGGCAGGTTGCTGTCGATGCCGAACGCGAGCAGCACATTGCCCGGCGCGCCGCCGAGTCGCGGATAACCCGAGTTCACATACACCATTCCATTCACGACTACCGCGCCGGGACCGTCGATCGAACCGCCCTGCGCGGTAACACCGTTGACGGTGGTGAAACTGCGCTGCGTGTCGAAGTCCCACAGCACGCGGCCATCATCGGCGGAGAACGCGCGGATGTGTCCATCCATCGAACCGGAGAACACCGCGCCGGCAATGACGCTGACGGCCGCCGGCTGCGCGGGGCTGCATCCATCGCGTGGCGGTGCGCAGGGCGCGGGGACCGCATGCCATAGCGTGTTGCCGGTGAGCACGTCGAGCGCGGTAAGACCGCCGCCCTTGGCCGGATCAAAAGGCGCATTGCCCACGGTCAGCGAACCCTGATCGCCTGCGGTGCGCACCGGATCGGCAACGGATGCGTAGACCTTGCTGCCATCGCTTGCCATGCCCCATTGCACGCCGCCGCTGGTGCCGCCGACGCCGATGCGCGTTTCCCAGAGGATGCGGCCTTCGTCGTCGGGATCAAGGCCGTAGACGACGCCGGATTTTTGGCCGGCGATCAGCACGTCGCGTCCGCTGGGGGTTTGCACCAGCATGGCTGGTGCGGCGAAGTCATGGTCGGGTCCGCAATTCGACGCGCCGCCTCGCGCGCACATCGCGTTGAACACATCGTCGGCGGTGGTCTGGCGAATCCATCGGATGGCGCCGCTTTGCAGATCGAGCGCAACGATGGCGTCGCTGGTTGGCGTGGCCGGATGCGTGTAGTTGTCGCCGGTGCCGATGTAGAGCAGGCCGCGTTTGGCATCCACTGTTGGCGCGGACCAAACGCCTACGCCGGAAGGCCCGAACAAATCGGTGCCTGCGGGCGAAACGCCGGTCTTCTGCGGTGGATCGACCAGCCAGGTTTTCCAGGCCACCGAGCCATCGCTGATGCGCACCGCCGACACGCTGCCCCGGAAAGTGCAGCAGGGATACTTGGGGTCTACCGCACGCGATTCTTCCCACGATGCGGCCGGAACGAATGCGATGCCTTCATGCACGGTGATCGCGCCGGACAGCCGCGTGGCTTCGTGTTCCTCCACGCGCATCGTCCACACTTCGCGGCCGGTTCGCGCTTCCAGTGCATACACGCCGCCGACCTGATCGGTGAACAGCAACACGGGGTTTTCATCTTCGCCTGCAAGCGTTGGCGGTGTGCGCACCGGACCCTTGGCCTGATACGTCCAATACGTGCAGCCGGTTTGCGCATCCAGCGCATGCACTGCGCCGCCGGCGCTGCCAACGAACAGCGTGCCGCGCGATACTGTTGGCGCGGCAAAGGCGATGAAGTCTCCCGCGTAGCCGAAGGCCCACTTCAGGCGCAGGTTGCCGACTTGATCGGCGCTGAGCCCCGATGCTTCGCGCGGCTGAAATGCGGTGTTGGCGGTTGTGGGGCTCCAACCCTTCCATGCGGGTGCGGAACTTGCGCCGGCGAGAATGTTCCGGTCGGCGCTGCACAGCGCGGCGGGTGCGATGGCGGACGCATCCTGCCCCTTGCCAAGATATTGCGCCAGCACTTCACGATCGCCGCGCCGGATCGGGTACGCCACCGCCATCATCGTGCCGAAGTCCAGCGTGCGCAGGATGCGCTGCGGCGAAAGCTGCGCCAACGCCTCGCGCGGCGGCGCGCGCGTGGCCGGCTGATCGTGGCAGGCCGCGCAGTATTGCGTGTAGACCTGCTCGCCGCTGGGTTGGGCCGTGCGCGTGCAGGAAGCGATGAGCGTGCCCGCGAGGATCAGCGCGCCGGTGTGGAGGGTTTGCCGCAGTAGGGTGTTCATGCGTTTGCGCTTACTGTACACCCGCGAGCGCTCAGTTTTCGAGCGCGCTGTCGTTGGGTTCCAACGTTGCCCATTTTCGACGCGGGTCTTTCGGCCCCGATCCCATCGCGATGACCAACCCTTTGTCGCGCAGTTTGTTCAGGCGCAGTTGCGTGGCGCGCAACGTCAGACCGATGTGAGCGGCGATGTCGGCGGTGGAACGGCCTTCTGGAACGTGCACGAATGTGAGCAGACGTTGCTCGATGGCATCCACTGTCGGTCGATGGACCCGCTTCGTATGAAGAATCACGCGAAACCGCAGCCCGATCTCGACGAATTCCGGTGTGGGTAGTCCGGCGTCAGCGCAAGCCGAAAGCATCTTCTGGATGCCGCTGCCCCATTGTTCGATCAGGCGCAGTTCTTTGAATGTACGGGCAATGACATGATTTCGCAGCCGCGAAACGCCGTCTCGAATTTCCTCTATCGTGAGGCCGGGCAGCAGAATTCCGGGGTTTTCGACTTCGATCCGATCATCGAATACGGCGATTCGGATCGGTGCGCCGCGCTGGGCATAATCGGCATGCACCACCGCGTTGACCAGAACTTCCCGAAGCGCCACCGGAGGAACGCTGGGCAGGTCGCGGCGGCGAAGCTGCCCAAAATCTGCTCCCATGCGTGTGTTTCGTTCGACGAATCGGATGGCCTGCTCAATGGCCAGAACAGGGTAGTCGCGCAGTTCGGCCTGATCCACCAAGCGGCTCTTGTCCTGTGATGCGAAGTATCCGGCCTGAATCCACGCATCGGGGAAATGCGCCAAGCGGTCTTTTCCAAAGAGGATCATGCCGCCGATGCTGGGCCGCTCCCGGCCCTGGTGATTCACGACCAGCCCCAGCGTGCGCAAGTCCTGTCGCCGCAGCGCCCGGTACTGCGCAAAGCACTGCGAAGCCGCTGCGAAGTCCACTGCTTCGCAGTTGGCGGTTGGGATAGGCTGTTCGTCGTGGCTTCCGAGGTCAATCCGGCGGCTCAACTCCGCTATCAGGGCTGCATCGGCGCGACGGTTGGTTGACCCCAGCCGCACGTAACTTCCGTGTTCGACACCTTCGGCCTTCACATGATGTGGCCGCAGCGAACTGGGGTGAACTTGCAGAACCAGTACATGCGTTCGCCGCCAGGGAACGATTTCGATTTCTGCCATCAACGAGGGTTGGATCGAGTCGGCAATCAGGTTGGCGACATGTCTTTCCATGTCCAGAGGGGAGGCAACGCCGAGCACTCGCCGGTCGCCGTCGGTGACGCCAATGACCAGTTGGCCTCCAGCGGAGTTGGCAAAGGCCACCAGCGTGCGCAGCAACGGCTTGGGCGAGGATAGATCGCGCTTGAATTCCAGTGTCTTGCTTTCCGGTCTTCGGAGCAGTTCTTGGAGCGTCATGCTACGAAATATACTACGAAAAAATCAGAAGACCAAGGCTTCGCAGTATTCGCAGATCAACGCTCACATGCCCCGCCGTATCTGAACAACAAGATTAGGGAAAACCTTCGTCCGGCCATTTACAGCGCGTGTTTGCAGGCATAAAGTTCGCGCCCCCTGGAAACACGCACCATGAAACTTTCACACCAACCACTGCCCACAACCAAGCACCCGGAGCCGCCAACCATTGCGGCGCGCGGGCTGGCGCGCGGCAATTGGCGGTGCGCGTTTTCGACGATGGATTACAACCTGTTCCACGCCTGACGGCGTTCCCGTCAGGCAAGCGCCTGACGGATTCTCGAATCTCCCGTCCTGATTCCGCTGGCGCGAAGCCGATTTTTCGGCTGCTTTGCGTTTGGAAGGAGTCACGACATGCCGATTCAACACGAAATTCACGATCACGCGGTTCCGGTGAAAATCTGGGCCAGCGATCTGGATAACCTGTCGATCACGCAGTTGGGCAACATCGCCCAGTTGCCGATCATCCATCACCATGTGGCGGCCATGCCCGATGCCCACACCGGCATCGGCGCGACCGTGGGTTCGGTGCTGGCGACGAAGCAGGCCATCATCCCGGCTGCCGTGGGCGTGGACATCGGCTGCGGCATGATCGCCGCACGTTTGTCGCTGACCGCGAATGAACTGGATGAAGCAACCCTGCGCAAGGTGTTCGATCAGATCAGCCGCGACGTGCCGGTAGGCCGCGCGCAGCATCGCGACGAACACGCGCGCGTGCAGGCGGCCAAGGGTCTTGATCCGGGCTTGAAGGTGCTCACCGACAAGCATCCGAAATTGCTGAACGCTTTTGGCAAGTTCAGCAAGTGGGTGAACCAGATCGGCACGCTGGGCAGCGGCAATCACTTCATCGAGGTGTGCCTGGATGAGTCCGGGCAGGTCTGGGTGATGTTGCACTCCGGCAGTCGCGGCATCGGCAATGCCATCGGCATGTACTTCATCGCATTGGCGCGGGAGGACATGTTGCACTTGCAGGCGAACCTGCCGGACGTGGACCTGGCGTACTTTCCGGAAGGCACGCCGCACTTTGCAGACTACGTCGAGGCGGTGGACTGGGCGCAGCGTTACGCGATGGTGAACCGCGAGCAGATGTTTTCGCTGGTGCTGGATGCGTTGCGCCGTCATCTGCCGCCGTTCGAGGTCACCACCGAAGCGGTGAACTGTCACCACAACTATGTGGCGCATGAGCACCATTTCGGGGCCGATGTGTGGGTGACGCGCAAGGGCGCCATCCGTGCCGGCAAGGGCGAGTTGGGCATCGTGCCGGGGAGCATGGGCACGCGCAGCTACATCGTGCGCGGCCTGGGCAACCCGGAGAGCTTCGAGTCCAGCGCGCATGGCGCCGGTCGCCGGATGAGCCGCACGCAGGCGCGCAAGCAGTTCGACAAGCAGGACATGGTTGCGCAGACCCAGGGCGTCATCTGCCGCAAGGACGATGGCGTGGTCGATGAAATCCCTGGCGCCTACAAGGACATCGACACGGTGATGAATAACCAGCGCGACCTGACCGAAGTGTTGCACACGTTGAAGCAGGTGATTTGTGTGAAGGGCTAGATCAACATGAAAACAAATGTCGCCAACATCGAGCCGCAGGCAACGCTGACGTTCTGGATTCCAGAACGCGCCGATACGTTGCTGGCCGCTTACGAGCATCACAACCAGCTCTCGCGCTCCGAGGCGCTGCGCATCATCCTGCGTCAATACCTCTATGGCCTGTGCGGATCGCCCGACATGCAGCCGCCGTTGTCCTGCTGCGGCAACGCGCAGTCGCGTGGCAAGTGGGGCGGGCGCATGGCGCAGTTCGGCAAGAACACCGTGGAGGTGAAGCTGATGGTGCCGCGCCGCTGGCACGAGGATCTGTCGGCACTGGCGTCCTACGCCGGCATCACGCGCTCGCACTTTGCGCGCGAGGTGGTGGCGCAGCACATGCTGGGGCATGCGCTGTTGCCGGAGCGCGCAATGGAGCCGGAGATCGAGCAGGTGGACTGCGAAGTCTGCCTGTAGCGCCACCGCGCGGGCAACCCCCGCGCGGTTTTATCGGTTTCCGCGAGCGGCAAATCTTCGCCCCAAGTATCATTCGCGCCGGGTCCACGGAGATTCATCTTGCTGCCAACCGACACCGCTGATCCGGCCTACTTTCACAAGGTCGTCGATTGCCAATGGGCGTGTCCCGCCCACACCCCCGTTCCCGAATACATCCGACTGATCGCGCAGGGCCGCTATGGTGATGCGTACATGATCAACTGGGTGTCCAATGTGTTCCCCGGCATCCTGGGGCGCACTTGTGATCGCCCCTGCGAGCCGGCCTGCCGGCGCGGTCGGGTGGAGGAACACAACGCCGACAAGCCCGAGCCGGTGGCGATTTGCCGCCTGAAGCGCGTGGCTGCGGACTTCAAGGAAGACGTGAGGCCGCGCATGCCGCAGGTGCTGCCGGCCAACGGCAAGCGCGTGGCCTGCGTGGGCGCGGGACCGGCCTCGCTCACCGTGGCGCGCGATCTGGCGCCGCTGGGTTATCAGGTCACTGTGTTCGATGGTGAACGCAAGGCCGGCGGTTTCATGCACCAGCAGATTCCGCGCTTTCGTTTGCCCGAGAGCGTGATCGACGAGGAAACCGGCTATGTGTTCGCGCTGGGCGTGGAGTTCAGGGCCGGTCAGCGCATCGATTCGATGAAGGCGCTGCTGGCCGAAGGCTACGACGCCGTGTTCGTCGGTTGCGGCGCGCCGCGCGGACGCGACCTTGATATCCCCGGTCGCAAAGAGGCCGCGCAGAACATCCACATCGGTATCGACTGGCTGGCTTCGGTGTCGTTCGGACACCTCAGCAAGATCGGCAAGCGCGTCATCGTGCTCGGCGGCGGCAATACCGCGATGGACTGCTGCCGTTCCGCGCGGCGTCTGGGCGGCGAAGACGTGAAAGTGATCGTGCGTTCCGGCTTCGATGAAATGAAAGCCTCGCCTTGGGAAAAAGAGGACGCGCAGCACGAAGGAATCCCCATTATCAACATGCACGTGCCGAAAGCCTTTGCGCATGAGGATGGCCGCTTGACCGGCATGAGCTTTGAAGTCGTGCGCGCCGAATACGATGCACAAGGCCGGCGCAAGCTCGTGCCCACGGGTGAACCGGATGTTTTCTTCCCCTGCGACGATGTGCTGATCGCCGTGGGTCAGGAAAACGCTTTTCCGTGGATCGAGCGCGATTGCGGCATCGAGTTCGACAAGTGGGGGCTGCCCGCGCTGCGCGAGGACACTTTTCAATCTTCGCTCCCCGGTGTGTTCTTCGGCGGCGATGCGGCCTATGGTCCGAAGAACATCATCACTGCCGTGGCGCAGGGACATGAGGCGGCGATATCCATCGACTTGCTGCTCAGAGGCGAGGGTGTGGACGCGCGTCCGCCGCCGCGCACCAACCTCGTGTCGCAGAAAATGGGTATTCACGAGTGGAGCTACGATCAGGACCCCTCCAACGATCTGCGTTACAAAGTGCCGTGGGCCAAGGCAGCCAGGGCGCTGGCGAGTATTCAGGTGGAAGTGGAGTTGGGCTTCGACGAACAGACCGCCGTGAAGGAGGCGCATCGCTGTCTGAACTGCGATGTGCAGACGGTGTTCACGCCCAAGCTGTGCATCGAGTGTGATGCCTGCGTTGATATCTGCCCGATGGATTGCATCACCTTCACCGCCAACGCTGAGGAACGCAGTCTGCGCCAAAATCTGAACGCGCCATCGGCGAATGCAGAGCAGGCGTTGTTCGTTTCGCCGGACTTGAAGACGGGCAGAGTGTTGGTGAAGGATGAAGACGTGTGCCTGCACTGCGGCCTGTGCGCCGAACGCTGCCCCACGGGTGCTTGGGACATGCAGAAATTCCTGCTGCTCACCGCGAAGGCCGCCGATGCGGTCAATCCCGTGGCAGCCGCAGCCATGACGGAAAGGACGCCGGCATGAAACAGATCGAAGCGACCAATGATTTCGTGGTCAAGTTCGCCAACGTCAATGGTTCGGGTTCGGCCAGCGCGAATGAGCTGTTTGCCAAGGCCATCCTGCGCATGGGCGTGCCGGTGAGTCCGCGCAACATCTTCCCCAGCAACATTCAGGGCATGCCCACTTGGTATGAAGTGCGTGTGAGCGAGCAGGGCTATCTCGGGCGGCGCGGCGGCATCGACATGATGGTGGCGATGAATCCGCAGACCTGGGACAAGGACGTCGCCTCGATCGAGCCGGGCGGCTATCTGTTCTACGATTGCACGCGGCCGATTCCGCCCACCAGGTTCCGCGAGGACA